>CAMVYG010000030.1 GCA_947171615.1 uncultured Clostridia bacterium | reverse complement strand
CTTCGGTGGCTTTGGCAAAAGAAAACCGCATGGTGGTAGTAGAAAAACGCTCCTCGGAATCGGTATGAATCAGCAGCCGGTGATCGGAATATTCTACATAAACAATATGCTCCGCTGCCAATACCTGGGTGCCGGAAGCGGTGCGGAAGGGAAATTGCAGGGATTGGGGTTGAAACCGCTGAGCAAACCGCCGCAAGATGATTTCCGCCATTCTGGAGCTGTTCGGCGGGCTGAGAAGGTAGGACATTACATCGGCGTCATAGGCTTCCATGGCCCAGTCCGGAGAGGGCGCCACCACCATGACTTCTGTTCCGGCATTTCTGCGCAGCCGGCGGACAAAGTCCATGGCCTCATCCGGGTCTTCCCGAAGATCTACCACGCACAGATCCGGCGGAGCTCCCAGATG
Organism: uncultured Clostridia bacterium; assembly: GCA_947171615.1. GTDB lineage: Bacteria > Bacillota > Clostridia > Oscillospirales > Acutalibacteraceae > Acutalibacter. Next base: position 15,252 of record CAMVYG010000030.1, on the reverse strand, counting down.
CTCATACAGGCTGGTCTGGAGAAAAGATAAGCATTGAAACCGGCACACCCCCTGCATGGCGCTTTCCAGCTTTGCGGAAAGGTCCCTTTGAAGCTCTGTAAGAAAGAGAGAATCATTGCCGTAAAGTGAAATATTCAGCATATGGTTTCCTCCCTTGCTGAAAATCTTTCACTTAATTATACCGGAAACCTCACTCGAAATCTAGTGTCAAAAAGAAAAATTTGTGCAATTTATTACTTTCAGTATTTCAATTAGAGGAAAAATTCGGAAAAAAGTGAAAATTGCTGTCAAAACAGTGTTGCCTCTTGAAAAATAGGCAGAACATGATAAAATACAAAGTAGAAATACAGAGCGTTGTATTGTTGCGGATTTTTCCAGAATGTGAAGTTTTGTGAAAAAGGAAACCTAGATTTTCATTGGAATTTTAGATTTTTTGCTTGGCTTTCTGCGAAAAAGGAACCTGTCTGTACATAAATTTTACGGCGCGCTGTGTTTCCTTACGGGTTATATTGTTTATGGAAATGATGTGATTTTGTAATGGGAGAAGGCGTAAGAGAGCCTCAGAAAAAGCAAAATGGGCCGCTGCGGGCAGTGTTCAATGTCCTCGGCGTTGTTTTGTGCGTGCTTTTTATCCCGATCATCATTTTAAATGTGGTGATGATCGTTCGTTCTTATACTGACCCGGATCATATTCCTTCGGTATTTGGCTTTTCACCGGTGGTGGTGCTTTCCGGCTCCATGTCCGGTGACAATCCGGATTCCTTTGACGCCGGGGATATGATTTTCATTCAGAAAACGGATCCCTATACCCTGAAGGTAAACGATGTGATCTGTTATCTGGAAGAAGAGTCCGCCGTTACCCATAGAATTATAGAGGTACAGGAGGAGAACGGTCTTCTCATGTATATTACTCAGGGTGACGCCAACAATGCCGAGGACGCTAAGCCGGTTTACCCCAACCAGGTGCAGGGGAAGTATACCGGGGTAAGCATTGCAGGGGCAGGTAATTTTGCCATGTTTCTGCAGTCCATGCCGGGTATGCTTATCTTCATTGGAGGACCCATTTTACTCTTTGTATTGTGGGATGTGCTCCGCCGGGTTGCAGCAGGAAAGCAGGAGCGCCGGGAAAAGCAGATGATACAAGCAGAAAGCACCTCTAAGCAGCAGGAAATGGAAGCGATGGAAAAGGAGCTGGAAAGGCTGCGCGCTCAGGTAAACGCGCGGGAGGCCTCGCCGGAAGATCAGGATTCGTCTCTCTGATAAAGTATAATTTTTCAACGCAGGATATTTCGGCGTTTCCAGTAAACGCCGTGTAAAGATATCACAATATTCCCGTCAGTAAAAACTATTGGCGGAAAACCAACAAAATGGAGGAACAGCAAATGAAAAAGAAAAGCATCGCGGCTCGCCTTGGCGTAGCTGCAATGGCCCTGACGCTGATTACCACCAGCTTGTCTTCCGGTACTTTGGCTAAGTATACGGATATGTTCCAGGGCTCCACCAAGATGATCGTGGCCCGCTGGAATGTGGGCGCGAAGGTTGGCGATAAGGTGCTGGGCGAGGCTAAGGTTGACCTTGGTGAGCTTGCCAATACGGCTACCGAAAAGCCTGCCAATGTAATGACGGGAAGAATTGCTCCCGGCATGAAGGGCGGCTTTGAGCTCCAGCTGGATGCAATAGCGGACGAGGCTCGCGATTATGGAACGGAAGTGGATGTGGATTATACTGTCTATATTCAGGCTGACAGCACTGCAAATCTTCCCGCTTACTTCACCATGACCTGCGATGGAACACAGATCGATTTCAAGAACGGCACTCCCGACAGCGAGGATTATGGATTTGAGCTGGCAAGCGGCACGATCGCTATGACGGATCAGTCTATCAAGAAGTTGAATATCAACTGGGAATGGCCTTATGACGATGCCGGCAACAACGGCACTCACGATACGGATGATACCGAAACCGGCAATCAGATGAGTGAGTCGGATCGTACCACGGAGTTCACGATCTATGTTGAGATGACACAGGCTAAGCCTGCTGCGGCTTCTTCTACGCCGTAAAAAAGACAATCCATAATTTTGTAATTATTAGTTGCCTTTTTTGGCACAGTCGATGGCAATAAGGGCCCTCGGCAGAGGGCTTAGAAAAGCTCTCTGCCGAGGGTTCTTTCTTTGGAAAGGAGGGAAGGGGAATGGCGGAAAAACAGAAGAAAACGCTTTTCGGAAAGCTCCCTTTTTTGAAAAAGCCTCAGTTTTCCGCGCTTTTGATGACGCTTTTTCTGGTGTTTGCCCTGACCTCCGGTATGGTGGGCTTCCTTTTGGGAAGAGGCGCCTCCCGCGCAGGCGGAGAGCTGATCGATACCATTGTGCTTTCTCCCGGAGATTCTCATTTATCCCGGGATACCCTGCGGCTTCTCAGCGGGAGGCTTCGGCACAGCTCCGGCGAACCTTTCGCCGGAGCCACTGTGCGCTTGGGAAGTACGGGAAAAACCGATGTGACAGATGAGCGGGGAAAATTCTATTTTTCCGATGTGCGCTCCGGCTCCCATGCTTTGACGGTGCTGAACGAAGAAGGAAGCGTACTGACAGAGCTGGAGGTGTCCCTGGATTTTTCCGGAGATGCTGTTTCAGCGGATTTCAGTGGACAGCCCTTCTTTCAAATGCCTGAAGATGCCCGAATGCTGGAATTTACGTTGGTGATAGGGCAGGATCAGGCTTTGGAAATAGACGGAGAAAGCGCCTACTTTGTAACAAAAGATGGGCAAATCGTGGATTTTGGAGGTTCTGCCCTGAAACTGAAGGACAGCTCCCGGGCTGTCACTCCCGCCGGAAGCCTGGTGACGTCTCCGGGATATGTGGTGCTTCCCGTAAAGGGAACGGTAGTCACTCCCCGGGGAGAACAGGCAGAAGTTCCGCCGGGGCTGGAAATTATTCCCGGTGTAGTGGTGGAAGAGGACGGCTCCGTGAAGCTGGAAGAAGGGCCTGTGCTGCTGCCCGGTGGAGAAGTACAGCTGCCCGGCGGGGAGACCGTTGGCGGCGGAGATACAGTGGTCATTATCACAGACGAGGAAGCGGAGGAGGTGCCTCAGCTTCCGGATGAGTATACGCCGCCCCGGAAAGAGCCTGTGGAAGAAGTACCCGGGGGAGAACCATCCGAGCCGGAACGGGAACCTCCCGGTTCTGAGGCTTCCGAGCCAGAGCTCTCAGAGCCGGAATCCTCAGAATCGGAAGCTTTAGATCCGATTTTCTCAGAGCCGGAAGTATCAGAACCGGAATCCTCGGAGCCGGTTTCCTCACAACCGGAGCTCTATCAGGGGCTTTCCGTGCTGGACAGGGAGACGGGAATCTCCTGGAAACAGCAGTCTATGATAGATCTGTTTAAAAACCGCACAGATTCCATGAACCTGGGAGAGGAAGGCGGGCTTCAGTTGGTTGCGCCAGGCTCCAAGGGGTATTATGAGTTTCGGTTGGAAAATCCGGAAAGCTTCGATATTGCATATACGGTGTCCCTGGTGGAAACCTCCTTCCATCTGCCCATTCGGTATTCGGTGGTTGATACGGCCAATAATTACGGATATTTATATCGTGAACGGATCTTCGATGCGGGGGAGCCCCTGAAAACCCAGGAAATCGTGATCCCGTCGGGGAAAACTCAGAATTTCCGAATTGACTGGGAATGGGATTACGAGGATTGGTACAGGCCGGAGAAGGATAATCCTCTGGATACTCAGGCAGGATCAAAGCTTAGTGACACAGAGAGAACCTATATGCTTTCTGTGATGATCGAAGCGGAGCAGATTCTTAAAGAGCCTGAAACCAGTTTAGACGGAGATATCCGCTACCCGGGAGTTCATTAGGGACAGTGCGTGGCAGAGGCAGTAGAGGCAAGTGAGATAAATTCCAGTTTAGCATATCAATCATCCTCGGCCACTGTCATTCTTCACCTACGGTTCAGAATGACAGTAAGAGAAACTCTCTGGTTCGATAAACCATAATTTAGCACAAGCCTGGCTCTAAATGAATAACGAAAACGCCCTCGTCCTTCTCTAACAATTAATTACTAACTACTAACGACTAAGTGCGAAAGGAGCACCCCATGAAAGTAATGATCAAGGTGCTGCGGGGCCTGCTAACGGCAGTGCTGTGTGTGGTGCTTCTTGTAAATGTTTGGCTGCTGATCCAGCAGAGCGTGCTGAAAAAAGAGGCCCCGGAGGTGCTGGGGTACTCCCAGTATATTGTGACCTCCGGCAGCATGGAGCCGAGCATGTCCCCCGGCGATCTGATTCTGATCAAGCGTCAGGAGAAGTACGCTTTGGGAGATGTGGTTACCTTCCGTGGCAGTGGGGGAGAAACAGTGACCCACCGGATCATGGGCACAGTTTCCGGGCAGTTTATTACCCAGGGGGACGCCAACAATACGGAAGACAGTGATTTGCTCCCTCCGGAACGGATTCTTGGGAAACTGTGCCTGGTACTGCCCGGTGCAGGCGGAGCGCTGCTGTTTCTGCGTTCTCCGCTGGGAATTCTGTTGCTGCTGGTGGTAGGATTTCTGCTGATTAAGCTGCCCGACTGGATCGGCACAGTCAGGGTAAAGGCAAGGCATTGAGCTTTCCTGAAAGTTAGTTGTTAGCTCTTGGTAATTAGTTGTTAGAGATGGGCTTGTGATAACCTATAGTTTATCGTGCTAATCTTTACCACACGCTGTCATCCTGAACCGAAGGTGAAGGATCTCGACAACATCTTGCCAGCGATTAAAAAATCTCTTTGCCTGTCAGTCTCAGCTAATCGAGATTCTTCGTCACTACGTTCCTCAGAATGACAATAAGTGCAGTGAAAAAGTATAATTTTTCGCTTATCCCTTACCTCTCCCTTTGGGGCGCTGACCGAGCCGACAGGCGAGACAGGTGGCGCGGCTTGCCGGGCCGGAGAGGGTTTGTGAGAACACAACCATCCTCGGTAAACTATAATTTAGTACAAAGCCTTTCCTTAAACGAACAACGAAATGCCCTTGACCTTTTCTAAAAGCTAACTACTAATAACTAACAACTAAAAACGAAAGGAACCGCCATGAGAAAACCGGAACATGCGAAGCATATGAAAAAGCGCCCCCGCCTGCTGCTGTATCTGCTGCTGGCAGTGGTGGCAACCATGCTTGCAACAACCGGCACCATGGCCAAATATTCCTCTCAGTTCAGCGCGTCTGCTTCCGCACAGGTTGCGGCCTTTGCCGGAGGCGGTACGTTGGATTTTGATCTGGACCTGGAGGATATCGCACCCGGGGATACCCGCACAGTGCAGTTTACCGTGCAAAATTATGATGGAGAACGAAACTGTGAGGTAGCTTTGGACTATGAGATCGCCATTGATACCATGGGAAACCTTCCGCTCACCTTTACCCTGCTGGGGAAAAAGGAAACGGGAGATAGTGAGAAGGGCAGTCAGCTTGCAGGCCCTTTGGATAAAGAGCTTACAGCAAGTGGCGGAAAGCTGCCGGTGGCGGTTGGGGAAAGCAGCAGAAAGCAGCACACCTATGAGCTTTCCATCAGCTGGCCCAAGGAAGAAACAAACGAGGATTACAGCCAGGAGATCGATTTTGTCACAGTGACTGTGACGACAAAGCAGGCGGAGCTTGAGCCCGCCGGCGAGCAGAGTTCTTCTGCCGAAGTCACCTCCAGTCAGGCTTCTTCACTACCTTCGGAATGACGGCGGCGAAAACAGTTTGATAAACTATAATTTGAAAACCACAATTTTATAAGTGATTACTGCCTCTTATAGGGCTTCAATAAAATCCGCTGAAAGCTTTGAAAACAAAGAATTTATCGCAATGTGTTCGCCATATTCATTTATACGGTTTCACACAGGTTTATCCCTTGCTCGACTGCTCATAAGGGTAAATGCAAGGGAAGGAAAAATTCCACTAACAAGATATAGACAACGCTTTGTGCAACTTGTAGAGCAGATAAAGCAAAATGGGATGCAGAGCATACATTTGATATTTGGGGAGGTCAAAAATACACAATGCTAACAGAAAGCAATTATCCAATATTTGAATTTGATGATAACAAAGTCGCAAAAATAAATCCTGCATCTTTCGTAGCCCGATCATTTGAAACAAACAAGTTGATTATAACTTTTTTTCCTGAGGTTATGGATAGGCTGGCAGATGAGGGGAAGATTGTCATTGAAAGAACGATTGCTGGCGAAAATCCGGTTTATATATACCGTTTTTTAGACGATGATATTCTGATTACATTGGGTCAAGTAGGATGTCCGGCTTGTGCTGGAAATTTGGATCGATTCAATGCTATGGGTATTACAAAGGTTATGTTCTGTGGCGGCGGTGGAGTTCTTGATAAAAATATTGAAGTGGGTCAGCTATTGGTAGTAGACGGGGCAATTAGGGATGAGGGTTTTTCATACCATTACATAGAACCTTCAAGATATATCTTTACAAATCCTGCAACCACCGAAAAAATCACGCGGTATTTGGAGAATCATTCCATTTCATACATTCGCGGATTGACTTGGACAACGGATGCAATATTCAGAGAAACTGCTGACAGAATAGCACGGAGAAAAAAAGAAGGTGCAAAGATTGTAGAAATGGAGCAGGCAGGGTGCATTGCTGTTTCACAATTCAGAGGCTTTGAATATGGAGCATTGATATATGGAGGAGATGATGTTTCGCAGGATGAATGGAGCAATAGAGGTTGGTGTAGCCGAGAAGGAATTCGCTATGACCTTGTGACGCTTTGCAAGAAATTGGTTGAAATATTATAGCGTTATTTCATCACGGTCATATAGATCAGGTTATAATTGGGAAATACACGGAGTACAAACTGCAAGTTTGTGCGAAGAGTGTATTTCGCTTTCGAACGCCAAGGGCTTAGTACCTACCGAAAAAGCAGTTTGTATTTAGGTAAATAAATTTCCCTTGTTTCGGCTCGTAAGGGCAAAAACAAGGGAAAACACATAAGGTTTGAACACAAAATAGGAGTAAAGCCTTGAAAACAAAAGACTTTCAGAGGATTGAATAGATAAACTATAATTTATTTTATCAGCCTCTTCTGTTCAGTGATGACAGTAAGCAGTAATGAAAGATAGAAAGAAAAATCACAACTTTGGAAAGAAAGGTCGCTTTTGCTTGTGAGACGGCAGAGAAACAAGAAATTACAGCTTCATCATGTGCTGGCGGCATTATGCTTGATAATGGCGCTGGCTTTGCTGCTGTCTGCCGCAGGAGCCACCATGGCAAAATACATCAATAAGAACACAAAAAACGGGGCCGCGGCCGCGGCGCCCTTCTACTTTGTCAGCGATAAGCTGGACGAAGACTCTCCTTACCATCAGATCAGTGAGCCTGCGGAGGGGGAAACGGTGGAGATCACCTTTTCCCTGTCCAATTTTGTGGATGAGTTGCGCTGTACGGAGCATCCGCTGCACTACACCTATTGGGTGGAAGGCTCGGAAGCAGTTCCGGGGGCAGAGGGTTCCGGCAGTCTCTCCGGCAGCTTTCAGACGGAACAGATCACACTGACATTGAAGCGGGAAGATTTTGACGAAAACGGTATGGTAACGGTAACGGCCCAAAGCATTGATCCCTATGTAAAAACAGTCAGCGCCCGGTTTGGCTTTACCTCCCGAAAAACAGGTCTGCAATGGGCAGTGGAGGAACAAAACGGCGCTGTAGTGGTGGAGCTTGCGGGGGGCGGCGGCACAGGTGTGACGGTGGCCTGGCCTTCGTCCTTAGTGCCGGATCCTTTGAATGAGCTTTTCGGGGGAACGGTCTCCGGGGAAATTACCTTTACTCCTCAGCCGGGCATACGCTATGCGCTCACCTTCCTAAAGAAAAATCCGCAAAACGTCTATACGGCGGAAGACTTTACCGTGACGGAGCAATGAATTAGTTGTTAGCCGTTAGTCGTTAGTTGTTAGAGTAAGGTCAGATGATTGCGGAGTAATCCTCTGCCTACCCGCTGGTTTCTGCTATTCAAGATTCCTCGAGAAGATCCGAAGGATCTGGATGAGAAGCAATTGACGCCTACAAAGCCCTTGTCCTTTTCTAATAACTAACTTACTAATAACTAATAACTAACAACTAAGAAAGGGGGCTTGTTATCATGAAACGAGTACTTTATTTTATCCGAAAAAAAGTGGGCGCGGCGCTGTGCGTTCTGCTTTCGGCGCTGTTGGTAACAGGCTGCCTTTTTGCAGAGGGGATCACCGTTACCGCCAGCGGAGAGGAACGCTCCTTTGATCTGGGAGAAAATGCGGGAAGCGTAACCGCTGTCCTGGGTGAAAACGGTGTTCTGACCATTAGTGGTTCCGGGGCGATTCAGGATTTCACCGCCGATACCGCACCTTTTCAAGACTGTCAGATCACATCCATCAAGCTGGGGGCGGATCTCACCGCTATCGGCAGCTATACCTTTTATAACTGTAAAAGCCTGACCGGGGCCATCATACTGCCGAAAGGACTGCTTCGCATAGGAAATAAGGCTTTTTCCGGTGACAGCGCGGAGCTGGCGCCCAGGCCGGAATATGTGGAGAATCCCTTTACCGATGCGATGGTTACCAGAAAAAAGGAGCCGGGGGTCTCTTCACAGAGCGCGTCCTCTGAAGCGGCTGCTGACGAAAAGGAGCCTGCTGCCTCAGCTTCCTCAGCGGAACCGGCTGCCGAGTCCTCCCCGGAGCCGGAGGAATTGGCCTCTTCTGCCATACCGGAAGGGCAGGAAACTGTTTCTTCCGCACCGGAGCCGGTGGAAAGCAAGCCGGCAAAAGAGCCGGAGACTGCTTCTGAAGAGCAGAAGGAGCCTTCTCAGAGCACGGAAACAGAAAATCGGTATGTGATCGAGCATATTACACAGCAGGAGATCGGGACAGAAATTTTCTATCCCCGAACAAACGGCCCTGCTTTTGTGTGCTCGGCGGAAAATGAGAGCTTCCGGGCGGCCATGACTGCGGCCGGCTATCAGGAAGCCCAGGCCATGCTGCCTGTTACCCTGCACTATGGAAAGGGAAGCAGCGAAGACGGACAGGGGATTTTAAAGAATATTCCTGCGGTAGACGGCAGGCTGACTCTGCCGGGAGTTCCGCCGGAATTTTCTGCTCCAAAGGGAGACGGCCTGTATCACTATGTCTTCAGCGGCTGGACGGAAACCCAGGATGCGCCTGATACCGTGCGTCCTGCCGGATCGGCCTTTTCAGCAGGCGAGCGGGCAGAACTTTATTTGATCGCAAATTGGAATCGGGAGCCTGCCGGGAAAATCCAGGTAGCGCAGGACGGTACAGCCTGGGTATTCACCGCGCCGGAGCCGGAGGGCTACGAGGTTCTTTCTTACCGCTGGCAGACCTGTGTTTTGGAAGCAGGGCAGAAGCTTCCGGCAGACCAGGAGCAGCTTTCCTGGAAGGATATTTCCGGTGAGACCGGAAAAACCTATCGGCATAAGTCTGAGCCTGGGAATAGCGGCCGGTGGTTTCGCTGTATTGAGACTGTACAGAAGAAGCAAAATCTTCTCCAGGCGCTGTTCAGCGCGGACAGCGGGGAGGAGGTAGCCTTTTCTGCTGTGCAGGGCGTTTCTCCTGCGGCAGACGATGGCACAGAAGGCGAATCCGCGGGCATTATGCCGGGAAAAAACTACTCCGGCAGCATTTCCGGCAGCAGCGCCATCATTACTTCCAGTGGCGCGGTGACAGCTGGATTTTCCAGAACTTATACGCCCTCTGAAAAAACGGAGAACAGCCTTTGGCTGTGTGTTAAGAGAGAGGGAGACGCCATATCCAGGATTGCGTTCCCAGCCGGAACCAGGCTGATTTTGGGTGATATGTCCTCGGCGGAAAGCAACCGGTATTACGGGTTTTTGGCAAGCGGAGGAGAAGCAAGGCTACCTCTCTCCTATTTTGCCGCCCTGGACGGAGGAGCAGGCTATGCTCCTCCGGCGGCGGGCAGTGAACCTGTTTTTGAAAAGCTTATTGTTGTAGTAGATTTTTCCGGCGCGGGGGAAGGAAGTCTTCCCCAGGGAGAGTATTTCCTGGCAATGGCCCATGAAAGCACCCAGCAGCCGGAGACCGCAGTAAAGGTTCCCTTTACTGTGGCGGCGGCAGAAAGCTGTGGTCTGGATCTTACCCGAGAGGACGGGGAAGCCGGGATCTGGAAGCTCACTGTGTCTCCATGGGTTTCCGGTACAGAGATCCGTTATGCAAACGGAGCCTGTATTCATTTGGTCGTAACGACCCCCGATGGCCAGAAAACAGCAGGCTTTCCTGCCGGAACGGTAATTTCCGGAGAAGGAAAAAACTATGTGCTGGAGCGGGACGGCTCTCTGACCTTTACTATGGCGGCAAACAGCTCTGCCACTGTGGAACTGGATCTTTCCTCTACCCAAGAGGGGGAGCTTGCCTCCGGGGAATACCGGATCAAGGCATTCCTCTCTCCCCGGGCCGGGCTGCAAATGAGCGGCAATCAGGGAACCACAGACGCAGAAGCGGAAGTCGGTGTTTCTCTCAGCCGGAAGGAAGCTTCCGGCGAAAAGAGGTCTGTCAATGTAGAACTGGGCGGCGATGGCCAGAGGCTGTTAGACGTTTCAGAGCAGGAAGCGGATCTGGCCTTTCACCTGAGCTATCGCGGCATTCAGCCGGGAGATACCCTGCTGGCGGAAGTGCTTTGTAAAACCGGGGAAGGCCCCGATAGCGGCAGTTATTCCCCGGCGCCGGGAGACTGGAGCATTTCTCCCGCTTCGGGAAGCACGCCGACGGGACAGGGAGAAACCCTGCACCTGATCGTTCCAAAAGAGCAGGAGCGCGGCACCTACCGATTGATGATCCGCATTGCGGACAGCTCCGGCGCTATTGTAGCGGAGCAGCCCTATAATTTCATTGTGAAATGATCGCAGAGCGATCATCAGCGAGAAAATCTGAGGTGCGAAGCGCTTTGCCTTTCTCAAAAGCGGTTTGATAAAATGAGGAAACCGTCCCCGCTGTTTTGGCAGCGGGGACGGTTTTTCGCAGTTTGTTGTCTGTGGCTTGCAAAAAACTACCGGCTCAATAAAATATTAATTTATGTTATTGACCTCTTTTACTTTCTGTCATCCTGAGGAACATAGTGACGAAGGATCTCGATTAACACTTACCAGCGGGTACAAAGCCCTCTCAGTCGAGTCTCCACTGTCGTGTCGGTCGGTTCGCACATGAGCGCCACTGGCGCTCGCTCACCCTGTCGGCTCGGTCGGGTCAGAACGGTCTCCGCAGGAGACCTTCCCCCCAGAGGGAGAGCCAAGTCTTTTGATCGCCGGTTAGTGCTGGTTGAGATCCTTCACCGTGAAGAGGCAGAGCCTCTTCTGTTCAGGATGACAGGGGGTAGAATTAGTTAGTACGCTAAACTGTAATTTACTGCAAATCCCTTCTCTAACAGCTGGATTCTCTTGCCCGCTTCCGGTATTGTGCCGGGGTGCTGCCGGTGCTTTGCCGGAAGGAATCGATAAAATAGCTCAGGCTGCTGAAGCCCGTTTCCAGGGCGATATCCAGCTCCTTCCGGTCGGTTTTCAGCAAAAGCTCCTGGGCCGCCGCCAGACGAAGAGTATTGATATACCGGATCGGGGTTTTCAGAGTATACTTTTTAAAGAGGCGGCAGAAATGCCCCTCGCTTAGATGGCTGAGTTCCGCCAGCTTCCGCAGGGTGATGGGCTGGGAATAGTTTTCACGAATATATTCGATGGCCGTCTTGATCCCCTGGGAGGGTTCCTTTTCCCGATGAACGGAAAGCTGCTCACTGTCCTCTGTCAGTCCGGCAAAAATATCCAGAAGCCTGCTCTGCACCCGCAGCTCATAGGCAGGGGGCTGCCGAGTCAGCAGCTCCATGGTCTGGTCAAAGGCGGCAAGCAGTGCCTCTTCCTGCTTGTTTTCTCCCCGAATGACCCGCCGAAAGTCGAGCCTTCCCTCAAGAACCGGCGTCACATAGGCCCTGCGGGCCAGTTCCCCGCTGCCGCAGAGCATTTCCGGGCTGAACACTACGGCGTCATATTCCAGCGGCGCTTCGTTCATAGGCTGAGCGGCGTGAAGCTCCCCGCTGTTAAAAAACACCAGATCGCCAGGGCCGATTTCCTCAAAGCTTCTGCCACACTGTACCCGGGCTTTTCCTCCCCGCACCCGAAAAAGCTCCATTTCCTCATGCCAGTGGCACTCCAGCTGCCCCAGAATCACGGCATAGGGAGAGCGGATCCGGTAGCAGCCGGCAGGGAAATCCGGCGCGCCGTGGCGGCGGCCTTCCTTTAAGCTTTTATCCTCCATACACTGTTTCTTCCTTCCTGATTTTGTTTTGCAAATTGCAAAAATATCAAAATATTAGAACTTTTCATTGGTTTTCCGCTAGCGTTTTTCACTTTGAAATTGTAAAATACAACTATAGTATACTCGTGTATCCGGTGTTTTTCAATTGCCGGAAAAATCTCAAAAATACGACAATCAGAAAGGAAGCTTCACTATGAAATTTACCAAGGGCTACTGGCTGAACCTCCCCGGTGTGGAGGCTGCGGACTGCGTGCAGATCCGGGAAGTCAAAGTCGAAAAAGATCATGTCTACCTGTATTCCGTACCCTACGCCCAGGACTCCCGGGCCATGGGCGGCCCGGTGCTGGAGCTGTTCATCTCCTCTCCCCGGCCCGATATTCTCCGCACTCAGGCCTATCACTTTATGGGCAGCGCCAAAAAGGAACCGAAATTTGAGCTGAACGAAGCTCCCCACCCTTTGCAGGTTACAGAAACGGGAGACGGGCTTTCCATCGTCAGCGGCAAAACAGAGCTGCGCATTACGAAGAACCCCGCTTCCTTCACCTACTATTATAATGGAAAGCGGCTGACCCAGGTGGGCGACCGCTTTGGCCACGCCATGATCAGCACCATGAAAACTCCGGAAGGCCCCTTTATGCGGTGCCAGTTGGACTTGGACATCGGCGAAAAGGTCTACGGCCTGGGAGAGCGATTCACCCCCTTTGTGAAAAACGGGCAGGTAGTGGATATGTGGAATGAAGACGGCGGCACCGCTTCCGAAATCGCCTACAAAAATATTCCCTTCTATCTGACCAACAAGGGCTATGGCGTACTGGTAAATTCCAGCGACAAGGTCTCTTATGAGATCTGCTCCGAGGCAGTCACCCGGGTGCAGTTCTCCGTGCCGGGAGAAAAAATAGACTTCATGGTCATCGGCGGCGGAGACGGCAAAACCGTGCTGCAAAACTACACTGCTTTGACAGGCCGCCCCGCCCTGCCCCCTGCCTGGTCCTTCGGCTTGTGGCTCACCACCTCCTTCACCACCAGCTATGATGAGAAAACCGTCACCAGCTTTGTGGACGGCATGGCCCAGCGGAACATTCCCCTTCACGTGTTCCACTTTGACTGCTACTGGATGAAAGAAAATGAATGGTGCAACTTCACCTGGGACGAGGCCATGTTTGACGACGCGCCGGGGATGCTTTCCCGCATGAAAAACCAGAAGGGCCTGAAGATCTGTGTGTGGATCAATTCCTACATCGGCCAGAAATCTCCCCTGTTCAGGGAGGCCATGGAGAAGGGCTACCTTCTGAAGCGTCCCAACGGCGATGTGTGGCAGTGGGATCTGTGGCAGGCGGGTATGGGCCTGGTAGACTTTACCAACCCCGCCGCCTGGAAATGGTATCAGGAAAAGCTCCGTGCCCTGCTGGATATGGGCGTTGACTGCTTCAAAACCGACTTCGGCGAGCGTATCCCCACCGATGTGGCTTATTATGACGGCAGCGACCCCATTATGATGCACAACTACTATACCTATCTTTACAACAAATGCGTCTTTGAGCTGTTGGAGGAATACAAGGGCAAAAATGAGGCCTGCCTCTTTGCCCGCAGCGCCACAGTGGGCGGGCAGAAATTCCCGGTACACTGGGGCGGAGACTGCTCCTCCAATTACCCCTCTATGAGCGAATCCCTGCGGGCCGGGCTTTCCCTGTGCCTTTCCGGCTTCGGCTTCTGGAGCCACGATATCAGCGGCTTTGAGGGCACTGCCCCGGCGGACGTATACAAGCGCTGGGCCGCTTTCGGCCTGCTCTCCACCCACTCCCGGCTGCACGGCTCCAATTCCTACCGGGTGCCCTGGCTCTTCGATGAAGAGGCAGTGGACGTGCTGCGCAGATTCACCAACCTGAAATGCACCCTTATGCCGTACCTGTACTCCGCCGCCGTGGAAACTCACCGCACCGGCATTCCCACCATGCGCGCCATGGTTCTGGAATTCCCCACGGATCAGGACCCGCTGAACATTCCCTGCGCCGATCTGGACCGCCAGTATATGCTGGGAGAAAGCCTGCTGGTCGCCCCGGTGTTTACCAAGGAGGGCGATGTAGACTACTATCTTCCCGCCGGAACCTGGACCGGATTCCTTACAAACCGCACGGTAGAGGGCGGCAGATGGATCCATGAGGTGCATGATTTCATGAGCCTGCCCCTGATGGTGCGGGAAAACTCCATTCTGCCCATCGGCGCGGACGATCAAAACGTGGAATACGATTACGGCAAGGATCTGACCCTCCATGTATTCCAGTTGAAAACAGCCGCCTGTGCCGATATCAAGGACAAAAACGGAGAGGATCTCTTAAAGGTCTCCGCTGAAAATAAGGACGGCAAGCTTACCTTCCGTTTTGACGGCAGGGCGGAAAACCTGAAGCTGCTGCTTCGCTGTGTCGATACGGTCAAGGATGTTTCCGGCGCGCAAGTAGATCAGACCGAACAGGGCGTTCTTCTTACCGTGAATTCAGCGCTTGAGGATGTTATGGTTCTCTTGTAATCTGACTTTCAAAATTGATGTGTACCGAAAACCGGAAGCAGCGCTTAGCGCCGCTTCCGGTTTTCCAATATTTTCGAAAAAGTGAGTGTTTTTCCGTTTTCCATTGTATCATAGACAAAGCTATATTTTTCAAAAGGCAGTGAACCCTTATGAAATCATTTCTATGCAAATTTGTTTCCTTCCTCCTCTCCTTTTTCTTTCTTTTACAAAGCGCCGTGCCCGTACTGGCGATAGAATCGAATCTTCCCCCCTATTTCAGTGATGTGCAAGGCATCTGGGACTATAAAATAGACGCCGGCCGAGAGAATGGCATTCTTTACGGAACCGGATATCGCCGCTTTTTCCCTGGCCGGGTGGTAACCTTAGCGGAGTCTATTACCTTTTTAGGCAGAGTATATGAAAAGCTTTCCGGAGAAACTCTAGAAGAAAAAGATAGCTTTGCAG
>CAMVYG010000029.1 GCA_947171615.1 uncultured Clostridia bacterium | reverse complement strand
ATACTGGGCTTGTCCATTGCGGTTCATGCTTCGGGGATCCGGAGAAACGCCGCTGAATCCGATGGCATGGAGGGGGCCCCCTCCATGCTCTCTGCCAAAGGCAGAGAGCAAAAACTTCTGCTGGATATCCCTTTTATCGATCAGCGGAAAAACTGGCCTACCGGCTGTGAAAGCGTTTCCGCGGTGATGGTGTTGCAATACTTTGATATCGCTGTGACAGTAGAAGAATTTGTGGACGGATATCTTCCGCTGGGAGCAGCGCCTCACGAAAATGAGGATGGAGTTATGACAGGCTGCGATCCCCGACTTGCCTTTCCGGGAGATCCCCGCACCAGGGAGGGATGGGGCTGCTACGCGCCGGTGATACAAAGCTCTTTGGAGCGGTTTTTGAAGGAATGGCCCGGCGGAGAGCGTCTTTCTGTGAAAGCCCCGGAGAAATGCTCCCTGGAAAAGCTGTGTGAGGACTATGTAAAGCAGGGAATTCCGGTATTGGTGTGGGCTACCATCGGCATGGAGCCGCCCCAATCAAACTGTACCTTTTTCCTGGAGGAAACAGGGGAAGAGTTCCGGTGGATCTACCCTATGCATTGCCTGGTACTGACAGGGTGGGACGATGCGGGCTACTATTTTAACGATCCCATGGCAGGGGAGGCGACCCACTATCTTAAAAAAGAGACAGAGGAGGCTTATGCAGGTTTGGGGATGCAGGCGGTGGTTTTGGAACCGATGGATTAGGGCAGCCGCATGAAATTTGCTGGAAGCTGAAAAAAGCGCCATATTTCCTTTTGGAGACAAGTTATTTTAAGGCGCGATAGAAAAAGGCCCCGGTAAATGCCGGGGCCTTGAGTTTTTATCCTACAGGGCGTTTTTTGGGCAGCTTTTTGCACATTCAAAGCAGAGAATACATTCTGTTCCGTTTTTTCGTTTCCTGGAAGGGTTCATGACGTCTACATTCATTGGGCACACCTGAATACATTTGCCGCAGGAAATACATTTGCTTGTATCACACCTCACTCGAAGCAGCGAAAAGTAGCTCATTGGCTTTAAGAATACCGTGATCGGGCAGATGTATTTGCAAAAAGCCCGGTTATCCTTGAAGAGAAACGCCAACCCGATACCAACGGCGTAATACAGCAGATTTCCTATAAGAAACGACCAAAACATAATTTTTTCAAGATTGCCCACATGTGTTAAAAAGAGAGCCGCTACAAAGAAGAGCGATACTGCAAAGGTAATATATCTGATCCAGCCCAGCTTTTTTCTTGGCTGGGCCGGTTTTTTGTAGGGCAGAAAGTCAAGTACCATTGCTGTCCAGCAGGCATACCCGCACCATCCTCTTCCGAAAAGCAGCGGTCCGAAGATTTTGGCTACCGCGTAATGAATCGTTGCCGCTTCGAACACGCCGGTAAACAGATAATACCAGAACCCCTCGATCTGCATATTTTCATTGCAGATCAATCCCAGATAAAGGAGCATGTACAGTCCAACCAAGAGCTGTGTCACACGCCGGGCGTACCGGTGCTTTCTGAGAAACAGAAAAATTCCCAACGCGATGGAACCGCCGATATAGCTGAAATTGAACAGATAAAACAGATTATCCATCGTCAACCAAAGTGTAACCGCAATGATTTCAAACAGCGCCAGCATCATAATCGGTAAAAGATAGATTCTTTTCATTTGAGTTCCCCTGAATATGCTTCTTTCGCAATTTTTCAAAAAAGAGACGGAGCCTGCTTTTAAAAGGAAAAGAGGATCAGCTTACCTGAGGCTCATCATTTTTTCGTCTGTGTGAAAAGGGCTTTGTGCGGGCTTCCAGCCTGGAGTCCCGGTAATTTTTTGCGATGACCACAGCGGAAAGCAGGACAGCTCCAAAAGTGAAGGACCAGTGTCCGGTACGAAAAGCGGCCAAAACCGCAAAAACGGAAAACAAGCCGAAGGTCACCACAGTACGGCGCTCATGAGGGTGAATGACCAGAATCAAAGAAAAGAAAAGATATAACGCCGCCAGCAGGAATACCAGAAAGCTTACAGGCAGCAGCCCCAAAAGCGCGCCGAAGGCCGCGGCAATGGCTTTCCCGCCCCGGTGATGGTACAAAGGAGCCGCGGCATGTCCCAATACCGGAGCACAGAGGATCAAGGCAAACCACAATCGGGAAAAGTCTACCATTCGCATGGCAAAGAATACCGGCAGAAAACCCTTGAAAAGATCGCAGAGAAGGCACAAAATTCCCACCGGCACCCCTGCGTGCTTAAAGGCGTTTACCGTACCGGGATTGTGGTCGGCGCTGGCCTCATACACATCGATCCCCTTCAAAAGCTTGGGAAGATGGTAGGAAAACAGCACGCCGCCCAGGCCAAAGCCCAGCAATGCCCAGAGAAAATAGCGAAACAACTCTCTAAAATAGACAAAGTTTTCCATCAAAAAGTCTCCTTTCCCGCTTCGTTTAAAAGAAGGGTCAGAACAATGTTTCCTGCTTCAATAGGCAGGAAACCACAGCGCCTGCCGCGTCCTCCGGCAAGGCTTCTCTCTGCCGGGTACGCATTTGTTCCCGAAGGGATTCATTGCCGGCAAGAAGGGCCGCGGCCCTGGCGGCCTCCCTGGGTTCTTCCGCAAACAAGGAAAGCCCCCGGGAAGAAAAGAACCGGGCATTTTTGGTTTCACAGCCGGGAATGGGTCGGGTGTGAACCAGCGGAACATTTTTTACGGCGGCTTCGGTACTGGTAAGGCCGCCGGGCTTGGAAAGCAGCACATCACAGGCATCCATATAAAGGGAGACTTCCCTGGTAAAGGAAACCGTGCGCACCCGGCGCTCCCGTGCGAAATCCGTATCGATTTTTGCTTTCAGAGGGCCGTTATTCCCGGTAAGGATCACAATGCTTGCTTCTCTGGGACAGGTGAGCAGCAGATCCAGGGTGAAAGAGGAGATATCTCCAAAGCCCATGCTGCCCGTCATCACCAGAAAAACAGGAGCGTCTTCCGGCAGACCCAGCCGTTTCCGGGCCATTCTTTTTTCCATATGTAAAAGATACTGCCCGGAGACCGGAAGCCCGGTGGGGATCAGCTTTTCCCGGGGCAGGCCCTTTTCCGCGAACTCGGCGATCAAATCTTTATGAGGCAGAAAATAGCCGTCCAGCTCGGTTTCTTCCCAGAAGGGAATGCAGGTATAGTCCGTTGCCACAGCATAACAGGGAACGGAAAGCCCGCCCCGGCGCTTTAAATAAGTCAGTGTTTCAGCAGGAAACAGATGGGGCGTTACCACAGCGGTAAAGCCCTGCTCCTCAATGTAAGCCTTCAAGGGGCGGGCATAGCGGGTATTGGCATAGTAGACGGGAGATTTCCGTTTGGGGGAGCTGATGGCTCCACCCAAGCGATACAGACTGCCGAAAAGAGAAGGGGCTCTGGTGGCCATGTTAATATACGCGCCGCTGATGGTGCGGGAGGCATGTCCCCTGGCAAAGGAAAGTGCATCCTTCATTTCGCAGGGGATCTCCCGGCGCTCCAGCTCCTCTTTGACCGCCAGTCCGGCAGAATTGTGCCCCTGCCCGGTATTGCAGGAGAGGATCAGAACCTTCATTTGGTCATTCCTCGCTTCCCAGATCAGAGAAGCGCCAAAACGGTTCTCTGATGAATATTAGCATAGTTTAGCACAAAAAAGCTCAGAAAGAAAGACTTTCTGAGCTTTTTTGCACCGGTTTCTTCCGATATCAACATTTAACATCCAGCATCAGGATTTCCTCGCCGAAAAACTCTGCTTCCTGCTCCTCATGGGTGACGAGAAGAACGGTTTTTCCGGCGGTTTGCTTTTTGAAGTATTCCATGGTCAGGCGTTTTGTGGCTTCGTCCAGGCCCCGAAAGGGCTCGTCAGCCAATAAAACGTCGTATTCTGCCGAAAGGGCGCGAAGAATGGCGACCCGCCGCTTCATGCCCCCGGAAAATTCCCGCACAGGCTGGTGAAGGCTGTCCTCCAGCCCCAGCCGGGCGAAAAGGGCTTCCCCGTCTTTGTGGGAGAGATGAGGGGAGACCATGCGCAGATTGGAAACGGCGCTGACGTTTTCGCAAAGGCGGTCTTCCTGAAACACCGCGCTTTTTTTCCGTCCGGCCATGCCCAGAATTTCCCCGGAATCCGGGAGTTCCAGCCCCAAAAGCAGCCGAAGGAGAGTGGTTTTTCCGCAGCCGGAGGGCCCCATGATACAGGTGGTTTCCCCTTCCGGAAACCGGTAGGAAAGCTTACGGAAAACTACCTTTTCTCCGAAAGCTTTCTCAATGTTTTTCAACTCGATCTCCATAAAATCCCCATTCCTTTTTTCGGAATTTGTGCCGGTGGTTGCAGCCGATTGCCGCTTTCCCTTTCGCGGCAAAGGCACAAAACGGTGTGTGAAAAAGCATTTTTCACACTATCCCCTTCAGGCTTTTTCCAGCCGGGAAAGTCCTTTGTCCAGCAAAAACAGGAACAGCTTTTCAAACAGCAGGCTGAGTAAAATAATCACCACTGTCCAGGCAAATAGCCGGGGCGTTTCCAGATAGATCTTGGCTTCGTACAGCCGCTCCCCAATAGAGCCTTCCGGCAGGCCGATGACCTCCGCCGCCACACCGGCTTTCCAGCAGAGCCCCAGTCCGGCAGCACAGGCGGAGCGAAAAAACGGCATGAGCTGCGGCAGATACAAATACCGCAGGCGGCGGGAAAGGGGGATGCGAAATACTGCCGCCATTTCCGAAAGCTCCTGATCCATGCCTTGAGCGCCCGTCAGCACGTTGGCATAGAGAACAGGCGTTACCATCAAAAAGGAGATCACAACGGAAAGGCTTTTGGAGGGCACCCACAGCAGCACCAGAATGATAAAGGAAGCTACGGGAACAGAGCGCACCGCGCTCATCAGGGGAGAAATAAGCTCCCGAACCGGGGAAAAACGGGCGGACAGCGTCGCCAGAAGTGTCCCAGCAAGACAGGCCAGCAGAAAACCCAGGATAATGCGGGAAAAGGAAAACAGCACGGTATGCCAAAAGTCCCCGGTGGGAAGAAGCTCAAGAAGGCAGTGGAAAACGGCAGCGGGAGAAGCCAGCAGGATCTCCTGTTTTAGCCCCATGGCGGCCAGCTGCCAAAGAAGCAGCCAAAAGCCTGTCGCCAGCAGCTTTTTCACGAAGGGGGAAAGCCGGGAATTCCCCTTTTGATCATCCTTCATAATAAAAATCATCGCCTGGCAGCTTGCCGCCCACGGCCTTGGGATTTTGGTCAAACAGGATCTGAAGATATCCGGAAAGCGCTTCCTTCAGTTCTTTCCCGGCAAGGAAGGTAATGTTGCACTCCGGCA
The DNA here is from genome assembly GCA_947171615.1 of uncultured Clostridia bacterium. Lineage (GTDB taxonomy): Bacteria > Bacillota > Clostridia > Oscillospirales > Acutalibacteraceae > Acutalibacter. The sequence goes on along the minus strand of CAMVYG010000029.1, from coordinate 10,741 downwards.
GGGCTTTTTTCGCTACCGCCTCAGGTACGATACCGTACTGGCCGATCAAGGCCGCAGCGCCGTCAATGTCGGTGAGGGCAAAGTCCACGGACTTTTCATAGGCGGCCAGAAATTCCTGAACGGTGTTGGGATTCTGCTCTATAAATTCCTTTCGGGCAACCACCACACCGGTGATCAGCGCTGCCTTCCGGTCCCCCTGGGAGGAAAGCTTTTCCCATTCCTTATTTAGATCGAGTGCTGTCCGAATGTTTTCATTTTTGGCCTGGGCGGTAGTCACAAAGGGCTGGGGAAGCATGGCAATGGCGTTTTCCTTTGCCGCCAGGGCGGCCACGCATTCGGAGTGCTCAGACTTCCACTCTATGGAAACATCCTTTTCCGGGTCAATGCCATTTTGGGAAAGCAGATAGGAAAGGACGTATTCCGGCGTGGAACCCTTTCCGCTGGAATAGATGGTTTTTCCCCGCAGATCCTCTACAGAATGAACGGAATCGCCGCTTTCCACAAGATATAACACCCCCAGGGTGTTGACGGCAAGCACCTGAATTTGTCCTTCCGTGTTGTTATAGAGCACGCTTGCCAGGTTGGCGGGAACGGCAGCGATATCCAACTCCCCCTGTACCAGCTTGGGGGTGATCTCATCAGCAGAGGCGGCCAGCAGCGTATTATCTATGCTGGCGTTATCCATCAGCCATACCAGACCCATGGCGGTGGGGCCCTTCAAAGCGGCCAGCCGCAGATCGCCGGTGATCAGCGCAGAGGAAGCGGGGCCCTGAGAGCTTTCAGGGTCAGAGCTCCCCGCGCAGCCGAACAGCGTAATACCGAGCAGCAGGATAAGCGTGAGAGAAAGAAATTTTTTCATAAGACCAGCCTTTCTGTTTCAGGGTGGAGATCCAGGGCGAAGTCAGAGTCCCAATAAATCCTATATCGCCTGCCAGACCAGGGTGTTCTCCTGAATTTCGGCGGCGAGCCTGCCAAGGTCCTTGAGCCAGGTGAGGTAGGAACGAAGGGTGCTGCCGATCAGGGCGTGCTGCTCAAAGGTCATGGTAAGGTGATAGGCGGTAAAGAGCTCTCCCAGCAGCTTTTCGGTGGTGTGGGGGACTTTGCACAGAGAAACGATGCGGTCTCCCACCTCGAAGATCTTTTCCCGGTTCAGGCGGACAAGCTCCCCGATGGCTTCAGTGGGCTCTGCGTGGGAGGGGATAAACAGAGCGGCTTCCATCTGCTCGATGGCGTCCAGGGTGCGCAGGGTCATTTCCACGTCATACAGATAGGAGATGCCGTACTTTTCCAGAGTCTCGGCGCTTACCACGGCGTCCCCCAGAAACACCACATCGTCCGGGGTGCAAAAGCCTGTCATATGCAGGGAATGGCCCGGTAGGGGAAGCGCCTGGATCTCCCCGGGAAAATCCGGGTGGGAGAATTCCAGGGCATCGCTTTCCTGAGCCATCAGAAATTTGTGCCGCAGCTCCTCGGGAGGGCAGCCGCCGTACAGAAACGAGGGCTCCAGAAGGGGGTAGCGGGTAAAGGCGTTTTCCACCCCTCCGGCAAAGATGCCGCACCCGGTTTGCTCCTGCAAATAGTGGTTGCCGCCGATGTGGTCGGCGTGGGAGTGGGTGTTCAAAATGCACTGAAGCTCCCAGCCCTTTTGCTCCAAAATCTGCCGCAGTTTTTTTCCCGTGTCCTTTTTATTGCCGCTGTCAATAAAGCAGACCCGGTTCTCTCCGGTAAAAAACACACCGATCTTCGTGGGACAGTCAATGTAACAGGTTCTTCCACGGGCAGGGATCAGCTCATACATTATAAAAAAAGCTCCTTTCAAGGATAACAACAAAAGCCCTTCCTCTAACAACTAATTACTAATATCTAAAAACTAGAAATACCAAGTCGGGAACAGGCGCAGAGCGTTGAGATAAGCTCTGTCGGAGGGCATGCCGGAGATCACCGGGAAGTAAACGCAGAACAAAATGAGACAGCCGGCGGCAAAGCACCAGGGAAACAGAGCGGAAAGGGGAAAAGTCCGGCCCCGCAGCTTCAGAGAAAAAGCGCCCGGCTGCGTTTCGGGAAGCTTTGCGAATACGCCTGTCAGGGCCACCACCAAAAACGGCACGGCCGTGAAGTAGTGGTAAATAAAGGTGAGCCGGGGCACCAGCACCCAGGGAAGATACACGGAAAGAAAGCCGCAAAAAACCACAGCGGCATATAGCTTTCGCTCTCTTACCCACTGCACCCCGGCGGCAAACAACGCCGGAATTCCCGCCCACCATAAAAGGGGATTTCCAAAGGCGGAAATGGTGCTGGAATGCCCCATCGCGTCTGCCGGGCTGCCGGAGAAATACCAGATAGGCCGCACCACAAAGGGCCATTCATACCAGGGAGAGGCAAAGTAGTGCTCCGCCACCAGCTGGGAATGGTAATTGAACATGGTGGTTTGATAGCGCCAAAAGCTGGCCCAAAGCTCCGGGCGGTTGTGGGGCAGGGTGGTAAGGGGAAGATACACGGCAAAATAAAGGCCAAAGGGAATGATGAGGAAAAAGAGACAGCACCAGAGGCAAAGCGTGAGAGAAACCCGCTTCAGCCGGGAAAGATCTTCATTTTCCCGCTTCGCGTCCCGGAAAGAAAAGATCAGCTTGCCGAAGAACAGGGCGGCAAGCCCCAGCGCGCCATAGGCCGCCGTCCATTTGGCAGCAATGCCCAGGCCGGTGAAAATGCCGCAGAAAAGCAGGGGGAGCAATAGCCGCTTCATGCTGTCCCGCTGTAGATCCCGGCGGAGGAATACCACCATGGAATCGTACATCAGCAGCAGGAAGAAAACGGCATAGGTGTCGATGGTGGCAATGCGGGTCTGGGTAAAGCGCATGAAATCCAGGGCGAACAGCAGCGTTCCCAGGCAGCAGAGAGAGGTTTTGCCAAAGAGCTGCTTCAAAAGATGATACAGCACCGGCAGCATCAGTACGCCGAACAATGTCCCCATAAACCGCCAGCCGAAGGGGTTCATGCCGAAGGCGCGAATCCCCAGGGAAATGATGTATTTTCCCAAAGGGGGGTGAGTGTTTTCGTAAGGCTCCAGTCCCAGAATGTGCTCATAGGCAGTACGGGCATGGTAAATTTCGTCGAAATAAGAGGAATTTTCGTAGGTGGTGTAGAAGGGAATCATAGTTTGCTCATCAATGAGCGCCCCGCCGCCGGTTCCCACCTCCGTAAGGGAAGCGAGCACGGTTTTCCCCTGAAGCTTCAGGCCGATCTCATTTAAAACAGAGCGGCCGTCCAGGGCGGTGAGACGGAGATAACGCCCCGGTTCCTTCAAAAAGAGACTGGACCAGGCGAACACATAGGTGCTTTCCTCGTTGATGTTGCCGCAGTCCTGCCAGGTTTTCCCGTCCATACTGGTTTCGATCCGGATATTTGCGCCTGTTCTGGCGGCCCTGTGCTCGTCGTCGGGAGCAAGGCCGGGAAGATAGTAAAGGGCGTCGCAGTCCCCCTCTGCCCGGAACACCACGGAATCTCCCTGAGAGGGAGCCCAGGGGGTGAGGGCCATTTCCCGACTTCCCAAATGCCAGAAGGAAACAAGGCCGCAAAGGCCCGTAATGGCGAAGAGAAGCAGAGGATCAATAGGCCGCAGGCAGGTGTTTTTTAAGATCTCCCGGGGCCAGGGGCGGCTCTCCCGGGGAAGCCGGGGCGTCTCCCGCACCGAAAGGCAGACAAGGCCCAGAGCATACAGGGTGTAGAGAAGGGCGGCTAGCTGCACGCCGGAGAGGCACCGGGCGGAAAGGGCGTTGGGGTCGTAATTCCCGCCAAGATCCCGGAAAAGGTACATCACATGGGCTACATTGAGATACCCCGGGGCGGAAAGAGCGGCAAAGGCCCGCAGCAGACGCTTGTCCGGCATACAGAGGAAGCTCAAAAGCAAAAACAGAAACACGGGGTACAGATACCGCTCGTGCATTTTAATGCCAAAGAGGAACATCACTGCCATCAAAAGCACCGGGCAGGCAAAGAGCGTTTCCTTCTTTTTGGAAAAGAGCAGCAGCCCGCCGCACAGCAGTGTGGCGGCAATAGGCGCCGCAAGGGTCAAAAGCCGCAGGGAAAGCCCTTCGGGCAGAGTTTTCCAGTTCCAGCCGATCAGGGCCCAGAAATTATAGGCGTTGATGCTGTAAAAATTGTAGAAATCCAGGGTGCTTTGATACCGTTCCAGCAGCCAGCGGAAATCAAAGCCGGCGGTGAAGGGCAGGGCAAGGAGAAGTACGGCGCCCAGTGCGCTGAGGATCCCCAAAGGCAGACGGCTCCACCTTTTCCGCTTGATGGTAAAGAACAGATAAAGCGGCGCGAAGATCAGCATTTGGGGTTTGCAGGCAATGCTCACGCCATAAAGCAGCGCAGAGGGAATATACCATTCCCGGTAGAGCAGCAGCACGGAGCAGAACAGGATGGCTGTGCAGAAGGAATCCACCTGCCCCCACAGGGCGGAGTTGATCAGGATCACCGGGCAGAACAGATAGGCAGAGGAGACCAGCAGCGCCGTTTTTTCTCCCAGCTTCCGTTTGCCCACCCAAAGCAGGCCTCCGGCACAGAGAAGATCTGCCAGCAGGGAGGGAAGCTTCAAAAGCAGGGTGTACAGCGGCGCGTCAAAGGGAATGTTCAGAACCGTGCGCAGTTTTTCCGCCAGAAGAAGAAGGTAGAGGTAGCCCGGGGGGTAATCCAGATACAGATCTCCCCGGTGGTAAATTTCAGAAAGGTCGGTGCGGTTCAGCGCGTAAGCCCAGGCCTTGAAGGTGTCCAGGTCAGACTGAAAGCTTTCTCCGGAATATCCCAGCCAGAGCCGCAGCGTGAAAGCGGCGAGAAAGAGGCCTCCCGCCAGCAGTGCGAAACTTGAGGGCTTTAAGCCTTCCTTTTGCGGGCGTTTTCCAAGAACTGCCAGAATTCCTCCGGAAAACACCGCCGCCAGTAAAATTTCCGTACTCAAGGCCGCTCCCTCCTTCTTCTATGCGATCCGGCCGGAGCCGGGAAATTTTTTAAAAATCCGATTGACTATTCTGCCGTTTCAGAGTAAGCTTAAAGCAGTGATCGGAAGTGGAAAAAGATACTCAGTAAAGTGTACCTTTTTCCAGGGAAAAAGTCAATTCATCTGGCTACAGGAAAGGAAACGGCAGTATGAAAAAGCATGACCGGTATTTCCACGAAGACCCCCATGTTCTTCATGTGGGGACGGCTCCCAACAGAAGCTACTATATTCCCTTCGCAGACGCTGAGGAAGCGGAGGAGGGGGTATCCTCCCGGGTGTTCTCCCTGAACGGAGACTGGAGCTTCCGCTATTTTGAAAGCTATGAGGACGCGGTAGACCCGGAGGAGGGCGTCTTTTTTGACGAGGAGGAAATGGATATGATTCCCGTTCCCTCCTGCTGGCAGAACCACGGCTATGGAAGGCACCAGTACACCAATGTAAATTACGCCATTCCCTGCGACCCTCCCTATGTGCCGGAGGAAAACCCCTGCGGCCTGTATGTCCGCCATTTTGATCTGGAGGAGGGCAGCCTTTCCGCCGGGGAAGGCGGCAGGTGGTTTTTAAGTTTTGAAGGGGTAGATTCCTGCCTGTACCTCTGGGTCAACGGCGAGTTTGCCGGGTACAGCCAGGTTTCCCACAGCACCTCGGAGTTCGAGATCACCGAGCTTTTGCAGGAGGGGGACAACACCCTGGCCGTGCTGGTGCTCCAGTGGTGCGACGGCACCTATCTGGAGGATCAGGATAAGCTTAGAATGAGCGGCATTTTCAGGGACGTTTCTCTCATTGCCCGGCCCCATTCCTTCCTGCGGGATTATTTTGTAAAGGAAAGCTTTTCCGAGGACTTTTCCTGTGCCGAGCTTCAGGTAGAGCTGGAAACAGAAGGAGACTGCACCGTCTCCGGCGCACTGTATAGCCCGGCGGGAGAACTGATCGCAGAGGCGGAGCCTTCGGAGAAGGAGCTTTGCTTCTCTGTAGAGCGCCCGGAGCTTTGGAATGCGGAGCATCCCGCTCAGTACACGCTGGTTCTGGATACCGGGGAGGAATGTATTTCCCAGGAAATCGGCCTGCGGAAAATTGAGGTGCGGGACGGCGTGGTGCTCTTAAACGGCACGCCCATTAAATTCCGGGGCGTCAACCGCCACGACAGCGACCCCGTCACAGGCTATACCATCAGCCGGGAACAGGCCCTCAGAGACCTTGCCCTGATGAAGCGCCACAATATCAACTCCATTCGCACCAGCCACTATCCCAACGCGCCCTGGTTTTTGCAGATGTGCTCGGAATACGGCTTCTATGTGGTGGCAGAGGCGGATATCGAATCCCACGGCCACGCCACCAAGCTGGGAAAGTACAGCATGGAAAATTACCCGGACGCGGCGGACGATCCCCAGTTCCGGGAAGCTATTCTGGACCGGGTGCAGCGCAGCGTGATCCGGGACAAAAACAATGCCGCCGCTGTGATCTGGTCCTTGGGAAATGAAAGCGGCTGGGGAGAGAATTTTGAAAACGCCGGGCGCTGGGTCAAGGAATACGATCCCTCCCGCCTGCTGCACTATGAGAACTTCATGCCCTATCATCATGACCGCAGGCCGGATTTCACCATGCTGGATCTGTTCAGCAGAATGTATGCCTCCCTTTCCTACATTGAAAAGTATTTTAGCGAAGAATCTCATAAGGATGACTACAGCGACCAGGATATCACCCCCTTCCTGCCAGACTATAAGCTGCCCTTCATTCAGTGCGAGTACAGCCATGCCATGGGCAACGGCCCGGGAGATGCGGAGGATTATCAGCAGCTCATTATGAAGTATCCCGGCTTCTGCGGCGGCTTTGTGTGGGAATGGTGCGACCATTCGGTGTATGGCGGCGTCACGCCGGACAACCGGCCCATTTACCGGTACGGCGGGGATTTCGGGGACTTCCCCAATGACGGGAATTTCTGCATGGACGGTCTGGTTTATCCTGACCGCACCCCCCATACGGGCCTTCTGGAATTCAAAAATGTGATCCGTCCCCTGCGGGCGGAAGCGGTTCCCGGAAAGCCCGGAGTGTTCCGCTTCCATAACTATCTGGATTTTACCGATGCTGAGAATTATTTGACGGCTTCCTATGAGATCGCCCAGGATGGGGAGACCCTGTACGGCGGCGTTTTAGAGCTGCCTCATCTGCCTCCTCACGGGGAAGCGGAGATCACCCTGCCGGAGCTGCCGGAGGGCGGCGTCTGTACCCTGGTGCTCTCCTATGCCGCCAAGGAGGACGGAGATTTCTTTGAAGCCGGATATCCCCTGGGCTTTGACGAGCTGATCCTCAGTGAAGAGCCCTTCTTCCTGGATGCCCCCGCTGAAGGCAGTGTGGAAATTGAGGAGGGGACCCGGTACCTTGTCGTGTCAGGCAAGGATTTCCGCTATGTGTTTGATACCCGCACCGCCGTCTTTTCTGAAATGTGCTTCCACAACAGAAATCTGCTCACAAGGCCCATGGAGTGGAATATTTACCGGGCTCCCACGGATAACGACCAGTATATCAATGCGGCCTGGGTACAGGCCGGCTATGACCGCCATACCGTGCGGGTGTATGAGGCGGAGGCTTCCGCCGGAGCCTCCGGCGGCGCGGTGATCACCTGCCGGCTGGGGATCGCGGCCCTTTCTATTGCCAGGTTCCTGGAGATCGAGGCGGTCTGGACCATTGACGCCCAGGGCAGGATCGACCTTTCCGCTTCCTGCCGCCGGGATACCCGTTTCCCCTTCCTGCCCCGGTTTGGCCTGCGCCTGTTCCTGCCGAAAGCCTTTGATTCGGTGGAATATTTCGGCTACGGCCCCTATGAAAGCTATCTGGATAAGCATCGGGCTTCCCGGCTGGGGATCTATGCACAGTCGGTATCGGCCATGTTTGAAAACTATCTGAAGCCCCAGGAAAATTCCTCCCACACAGGCTGCCGGTACGCGGTGGTCACAGACGGCGCGTATGCTCTGACAGCGGCTTCTGAAACGCCCTTCTCCTTCAATGTTTCCGAATATACCCAGGAGGAGCTGCGGGAGAAGAAGCACGCCCACGAGCTTACAAAATGCGGGGATACCGTATTCTGCCTGGATTACAAGATGAGCGGGGTGGGCTCCAACAGCTGCGGCCCGGAGCTGCTGCCTCAATACCGTTTGGAGGAAGAGGAATTTACCTTCCGCCTGACCTTGCTTCCGGAATAAATTTATCGTGATCAGAAAGGACGTTCAGGTGCAGTACGCCTGAACGTCCTTTTTCTAGCAACGAATAACTGCTGACTGACGACTGCATTACGATGCCCTGGGGCAGCATTCCGGCTGATCCTCAGGGGAGTCCAACCGGTAGCCCACGCCCCGTACAGTGGAAATCTGCTTTCCCAGGTTGCCCAGACGGGCCCGCAGGCTTTTCACATGGGTGTCTACCGTGCGGGTCACTCCTGCCGTCTCATATCCCCATACCTCCCGAAGCAGAAGCTCTCTGGATAAAGCGGTATTGGGGTGCGTCAGGAAAAACCGCAGCAGCTTTCGCTCCATGGAAGAAGAGGAAAGCGGCTGCCCGTTGACGGTAAGCTGCTGTTCCGTACAGGAAATCAAAACGCCCTCTAAATAAAATTTTGCCATAATGTATCGCCACTCCCTAAAAATAAATTCGGCCTGCCGAATCTCTTGTTTTTCTTTAAGACCATACCGATCAAGCCTTCAGGCGTGAATTATGCGGTATTGCCTTAATTCCTATCCTACAGGTTAAAGCAAGCTTTAAGTCAAGGCTTTTTTGGAAGAAACTGAAATTTTTTCCTGAAAACTGCAAAATCACGTTGGGAAAACCTGTTTTTTAAACTGTTCTTGCTAAACGAGTAACAAAAAAGAAAACCGGAGCAATACACAGAAGACAAAAATGACCTCTTGCCACAGGGTAAGAGGTCAAATTTTTCGGCATATTAAATTTAGTGAGTCAGCATATCCAGCGCCTCATCCTCTGTCGCAGCAAAGAATACGTCTTTTCCCTGATTGCTTTCGTAGATGAAGTCGTGCAGCGGTTTGCTGGTATAGTGCGAGTAATCGCCAAATATGGCAATTCGGCCGCCGTAATTGATGTACTTTTGCAAAATTTCTCCCGCGAATCCGGTGCTGAGGATAAAAAATTTCTCCGCAATCAGGTTTTTATCAATGATGATATTTTTCGTTCCAATTTCATAGTTTGCCGTCATCAGGAGATCCAGTGCTGACTGAGTACCGGTTATTACTACATCGCTGCTTTGAACAACAGCGCAAACTACATGATTTTTTTCGATCTTTTTCATTTTCATATTTCTTTGTCCTCCATGATTTATCATTTACCATTCAATAAAAATACCATTCTGTAGGGTTCGTCGACTGATTTATCAGTCGGCTGGTCTCAGCGGGCCGCAAATTCTGTGTAAAACCTGCGGAGCGTCCAAAGGACGGCCTCTGTTCGGAGGCCGATCCCTACGTTCAGGTGAGTGCTAAATACAGATTTTCAGTTGTCTAAACCGAACTTGCCTTCTCGTTTCCGGCATATAAGCGCGGCGCTGTTTTTTGAATTTGCTTGAAGATAAAGAAAGGGCCGAATTTTTCCCCGAATAAGTTCTAATCCAGCTGGACCCCCAGCGGCCCAAGAAGACGCATGGCTTCCGGCAGGGAAAAGCGGGCGCCTTTTACGGTATTGTTCAGTACGTCGATCCGGTAGCCTACAGCGTCCCGGAAATCCGCTTTGCGGAGATCGCATTTGAAAAATTCCGTATTTTGTAAGCCGCAGCCATGAAAACTGCTTTCGGAAAGCTTACACTCCGCGAAGATGGTTTCCACCAGCTCCGAGCCGGAAAAATCAAACCGGGTCAGGTTCAGGTTGGAAAAGGAATTGTATTTCAGGCGGCATCGCTCCATGCGGGAAATGGGCTCCGAAAACCGCCCGGCAGGCTGGAGCAGCGCCCAGTTTATCCCGGTGAGGACACATTCCTCAAATTCCCCGAATTTCATCTGCACGGTTTCCGCTTTCAGCGCTGAAGCCCGGCACCGGAGGAAAACGCAGCCGGAAAAATCGCAGTGCCGCAGGGTGCAGGCGTCCAGAGAGCAGTCTGTAAAGGTGCAGTCCACAAACTGCAAGCCCTCAAAGACCTCTTCCTGAAGCCGCAGCCCCTGAAAGGACTGTCCCTCATAGTACTTTCGATCCATTGCGCAAAACCTCCGTTCTTGTGAGCTCGGCGAAAATCATAAAAGACAGTATACTCCGCTTTTCCCGTGGTTTCAAGGGAAAGTTCCTCTGAAAATTGACTTTGCGGGGGAAAAGGAGTAAAATAGCAGGGTATTTTCTTGTAATTTGTAAGGGGCAGGGTCGATTCCAGGAGTGGCTAAACAGGTATTTTATACCGCATCCACTTTCTAAGATGTCGTGACATACTTCGTGCCAAACAAGCGGATATCTCCCCCGCCTTCGGCGGGGGAGATATCCAAAAAATCCTCGGAATGGACACGCCCATCGATTCTTTGCCCTTATTTATTCTGATAGGCGGTATGCTAGAGCGTGTTTTAAAACTCCGAAAAATCGTCTTTTTGCTTAAAACGGCCGCTTTCTGTGTTGGAAATCCTCGAAAGGCGACAGCCTTTCTTGCGGTTTCCGCCTTGAAATCGCCTCGTTTTGAACGAAAAATCCGGCATTTCTCCGGTTTTAAAACACGCTCTAGTGTGAAAAATGCTTTTTCACACACCGTTTTTGTGCCTTTGCCGC
>CAMVYG010000028.1 GCA_947171615.1 uncultured Clostridia bacterium | reverse complement strand
CTACAACACGTACAAGAACACGAAGACCTGCGGCGTGGTGGAAGAAGATCCGGCCTTTGGCATTCGAAAGGTTGCCGAGCCTATCGGCGTGATCGCGGCGGTGATCCCCACCACAAATCCCACTTCTACCGCAATCTTCAAAACCCTGCTTGCCCTGAAAACCAGAAACGGCATTATTATCAGCCCCCATCCCCGGGCCAAGAAGTGCACCATTGAGGCCGCCAAGGTAGTGCTGGAGGCCGCGGTGAAGGCCGGCGCCCCGGAAGGGCTGTTCGGCTGGATCGATAACCCCTCTCTGGAGCTGACCAATCAGGTGATGGCGGAAGCGGATATCATTCTGGCTACCGGCGGCCCCGGCATGGTAAAGGCCGCGTATTCCTCCGGAACGCCTGCCCTGGGCGTGGGCGCTGGCAATACCCCCGCTATTATTGACGATACCGCCGATGTGATTTTGGCGGTCAATTCCATCATTCATTCCAAAACCTTTGACAATGGCATGATCTGCGCCTCTGAGCAGTCTGTGATTGTGCTGGATAAAGTGTATAAGGCCGTAAAGGAAGAATTCCAGAAGCGCGGCTGCTATTTCCTGAATAAGACGGAAACGGAAAAGGTTCGGAAGACCATTTTGATCAACGGCGCGCTGAACGCCAAAATTGTGGGGCAGAAGGCCCATACCATCGCCGCTCTGGCAGGAGTCACTGTGCCGGAGGACACCAAGATCATCATCGGTGAAGTGGAGAGTGTGGATATCTCCGAGGAGTTTGCCCACGAAAAGCTTTCTCCCGTACTTGCCATGTACAAGGCAAAGACCTTTGACGAGGCCATTGAAAAAGCGGAACATTTGATTGCCGACGGCGGTTATGGCCATACGGCTTCCCTGTATATCGACCCCACCGAAGAGGAAAAGCGGGCAAAGCATCAGGAAGCTATGAAGACCTGCCGGATTCTGATCAATACCCCTTCTTCTCAGGGTGGCATCGGCGACCTCTATAATTTCAAGCTTACTCCTTCTCTGACACTGGGCTGCGGCTCCTGGGGCGGCAACTCTGTTTCTGAAAATGTAGGTGTAAAGCATTTGCTGAATATCAAGACCGTCGCCGAGAGGAGAGAGAATATGCTGTGGTTCCGTGTGCCTGAGAAGGTCTATTTCAAGAAGGGCTGTATGCCTGTAGCTCTGGATGAGCTGAAAACCGAATATCAGAAAAAGAAGGCCTTTATCGTTACCGATACCTTCCTGTATCAGAACGGCTACACCAAGCCCATTACGGATAAGCTGGATGAAATGGGAATTCGTTATTCCTGCTTCTGGAATGTTCAGCCTGATCCCACCCTGGGCAACGCTTTGGAGGGTGTGGAGCAGATCCGCGCCTTCGAGCCCGATGTGATCATCGCCCTGGGCGGCGGCTCCGCTATGGACGCCGCAAAGATCATGTGGGTGCTGTATGAGCATCCGGACGCCGATTTCCAGTCTATGGCAATGGACTTTATGGATATCCGCAAGAGAATTTACAAGTTCCCCAAAATGGGCGAAAAGGCTATGTTCGTGGCAATTCCCACCTCTGCCGGCACCGGCTCTGAGGTAACGCCCTTTGCCATTATCACCGATGAAAAAACCGGCACCAAGTGGCCGCTGGCCGATTATGAGCTGCTGCCCGATATGGCCATTGTAGACGTGGATAACATGATGAACGCTCCCAAGGGTCTGACCAGCGCTTCCGGCATTGACGTGATGACCCATGCCATCGAAGCCTATGTATCCATTATGGCAACGCAGTTTACCGATGGTCTGGCTTTGAAGGCGATTAAAGCTGTTTTTGACTATCTGCCCTCCGCCTATGAGAATGGCGCGAAGGATCCCATTGCCCGGGAGAAAATGGCGGAAGCCTCCTGTATGGCGGGCATGGCCTTTGCCAACGCTTTCCTGGGTGTAAACCACTCCATGGCTCACAAGCTGGGCGCCTATCACCATTTGCCCCACGGTGTGGCAAATGCCCTGATCCTTACAGAAGTCATGCGGTATAACGCTGCCGATGTCCCGGTAAAAATGGGAACCTTCTCTCAGTATCAGTATCCTCACGCCAAAGAGCGCTATGTAGAGGCCGCCCGGTTCTGCGGTATTCAGGGCAGGAACGATGACGAGGTCTTTGAAAACTTCCTGAAGGCTCTGGAGGAGTTGAAAGAAAAGATCGGCATCAAGAAGACCATCAAGGAATACGGCGTAGACGAGAAGTATTTCCTGGAAACTCTGGACGAAATGGTGGAGAACGCCTTTAACGACCAGTGCACCGGGGCGAACCCCAGATATCCGCTGATGAGCGAGATCAAGGAAATCTACTTGAAGTGCTATTACGGTAAATAATTGGAGGAGTTTAGTATGAAACTGGAAAATGTGATCGCAGTTAGAAATTCCAAGACCATCTACCGGGACGGCCAGTATGCCATTAAGGTGTTCGACGAGGAGTATTCCAAAGCGGATATTTTGAACGAGGCGCTGAATATCGCCAGAGTAGAGGAGACCGGCATCTCCATTCCCGGTGTGGAAGAGGTAGCGAAGATCGATGGCAAGTGGGCCATTGTGACAGATTTTGTGGAAGGAAAAACCATTGCGCAGCTGATGGAGGAAAATCCGGGCAAGAAGGATGAGTATCTGGAGCGTTTTGTGGATATTCAACTGGAAATGCACCAGAAAACCGCGCCCCGGCTCAATAAGCTGAAGGATAAGATGAAGCGGAAGATCTCTGAAACCACGCTGGACGCCACCACCCGCTATGAGCTGGACGCCCGTTTAGGCAGTATGCCCAAGCATAATAAGCTCTGCCACGGAGATTTTAATCCCACCAATGTGGTGATCCGGGTGGACGGCAGCTATGCCATTCTGGACTGGGCCCATGCTACTCAGGGTAACGCCAGCGCCGACGCGGCCCGTACCTATCTGCTGTTCTGCCTCAGCGGAGAGACAGAGACGGCGGAAAAATATATGGATCTGTTCTGTAAAAAGAGCGATACCGCCAAGCAGTATGTGCAGAAGTGGCTTCCCATCGTTGCGGCTTCCCAGTCTGTAAAAGGAAAGCCGGAGGAGCAGGAATTCCTGTTGCGCTGGGTTAATGTAGTAGAATACGAATAAGGCTGTGCTGTGGGCCGGGCTTCGTCACAGGGGAGATCCTCCTTGATGGAGCCCGGCCTGTTTGCAGCGCTGAAATACGCCCGCGTGACAAATGGGAAAGGAGTGGAATGCCATGTCTGTAAAACCCTTGCAGGACAGGAAATTTGATACCAAGGTGCAGTATTTAAAATATAAGGTGCTTCGCGCCGTTGCCTATTATGCTTTTGAAGATAAGCTGCTGGACGCCTATTCGGAAATTCCGAAGCTTATCGTGCAGGAAAAGCCCACCATGCGCTGCTGTATCTATAAGGAGCGCGCCATTGTGGGAGAGCGTATCCGCATGGCGTTGGGTGGGGATAAGGAAAACCCAAATGTCATCGAGGTTATTGATATCGCCTGCGATGAATGCCCCGCCAGCGGCTATGGGGTCAGCGAGGCCTGCCGCGGCTGCCTTGCCCACCGCTGTGAGGATGTTTGCCCCAAGGGAGCTATTTCTTTTGATGAGAACCAGAAAGCGCATATCGATAAATCGAAATGCGTAAACTGCGGAAAATGCGCTAAGGTCTGCCCTTACAGCGCTATCATCGATCACAAGCGCCCCTGCGAGCGTGCCTGTAAGATCGGCGCTATCAGCATGAGCGAAAGCGGCGAGGCACATATTGATAATGATACCTGCATTTCCTGCGGCGCCTGTGTGTATCAGTGTCCCTTCGGAGCCATTGTGGATAAATCCTTTATTTTGGACGTGGTGGATCTGATCAAAAAAAGCGGAAACAATGAAAACTATCCGCTCTATGCGGTGATCGCCCCTTCTGTTTCCAGTCAGTTTGCCTACGCAAAGCTGGGCCAGGTGATCGCCGGCATTGAAAAGCTGGGCTTTTCCCATGTGGTAGAAGCAGCGCTGGGGGCGGATATGGTGGCCTATGCCGAATCCAGGGAGCTTTCGGAGAAGGGATTTTTAACAAGCTCCTGCTGTCCCGCTTTTGTAAGCTATGTTGAAAAGAAATTTCCTGGGCTTAAAGATCATGTTTCCCACAATCTTTCTCCGGCGGCAACCATCGCCAAACGGATCAAGGAAACCGCCCCCGGGGCAAAAGTCGTGTTTATCGGGCCCTGTACTGCGAAAAAGATGGAGTTTCAAAAGGAAGAGGTGCGGCCTTATATCGACAGCGCCATCACTTTTGAAGAGCTACAGGCGCTGTTTGACAGCCGGGAGATCGATCTTCCTTCTCTGGAGGAAAGCACGCTGGATCATGCTTCCTATTACGGCAGAATTTTTGCCCGCAGCGGCGGCCTCAGCGACGCTGTGGCCCAGGGCTTGAAGGAACAGGAACTGGCGTTTGATCTGAAAGCCGTTCCCTGTGATGGGATCGAAGCCTGCCGTACGGCCCTGTTGAAGGCCTCCAAAAATCTTTTACCCGGTAATTTCATTGAGGGCATGGCATGTGTAGGCGGCTGTATCGGCGGCGCGGGCTGCTTGACCCATGGGGAAAAGAATAAGGCCGATGTGGATCAATACGGAAAAGAAGCAGGTGAAAGAACCATCAGCGAGGCCATTGGCATTTCTTCAAAATAATGCTTTAGTTCTTGCTGCTTTTTTGCTTCATTGCCTCCTGAGGGGCGATCCATAACAAAGAAGCGCCGGGCTTTTACCGCTTTGTAATGTGATAATTGATTTTCAAAACCGGAAAAACTATTGACAAATCCTCTCTTGCATGGTATGAATAATGACAGCAAAGCCGTCATTATCAAGAGAACCCTCTAACCAGAAGAAAACCTTTGGTTTTCTTCGTGAAGTGCTTCTCTTTTTCCTGTGGAAAGAAGCACAAAGCCGCAAAGCGACTCGGGCTTCTCAATAAAGTTATCTATAATATCTGCAAAGAGCAGCAGATATTATAGATTTATAAAGAATCGCAAGGGAGGATTATTAATATGCGGGCTTCATTTTTCTTGGGAAATAAAACTTTTGAGGTGCGGGAGCAGGAAGTTCAACGGGCAGGAAAAGGGGAAATCGTTGTTCAAAACGCATTCTGTGGCGTTTGCGGCACGGATGTGCATATCTATCATGGTGAGTCCGGCTCCGCCGATGTGACTCCCCCTGTAGTGCTGGGCCATGAATATTCCGGCATTGTAGTGGAGGTGGGAGAGGGCGTTACTTCTTTGCGGCCCGGAGATCATGTCACCATCGATCCCAATATTTACTGTGGAAAATGCGAATACTGCCGGGTGGGAAAGAAGCAGCTCTGCGAAAGCATGGAGGCGATCGGCGTCACCAGAAACGGCGGATTTGCGGAATACAGCGTGGTGCCGGAATCTCAGGCCTTTCAGCTTTCCCCGGAGCTGCCGCTGGAATTTGGCGCGATGGCCGAGCCGGTAGCCTGCTGCCTGCACGGCATTGACCGGGCGGAAATCAAAGAAGGCGATACCGTCTGCGTTGTGGGCGGCGGAGCCATTGGGCTGATCATGGTGCAGCTGGCAAGGTTGGCGGGCGCGGCCAGAGTTTTCCTGAGCGAACCCAACGCAAAGCGGCGGGAAGTTGGCCTGAAGCTGGGTGCAGAGGAAGCCATAGACCCCACTGCGGCAGGAGCCATGGAGCCCCTGCTGGAAACAGCCGATGTGGTCATCGAGTGCGTAGGCAATCTCCCGGCGGTGAAAAGTGCATTCAGTTTTGCCAAAAAGGGAGCCAATATCGTGCTGTTCAGCGTGCCGAAGGTAGACGCTCAGTTTGCTTTACCGCTTTTTGACGTGTATAAAAAAGAACTGACGATCAAAGGCTCCTTTGTCAATCCCGATACGCACAGCCGTGCCGTGGCTCTGCTCAATGCCGGGAAGCTGGATTTTTCCGATATCATTACCCACCGCTTCCCGCTGGAGCAAATGGCGGAGGCTATCGCCATGCAGATGAGCGACCAGTCCATTAAAGTGGTGGTCTGTTCTCAGGAGTGATTTGTTTGTCAAAAGAAGGGCCCGGAGAGCTTTTATCAGCTTTCCGGGCTCCTTTTACTGTGAGAGCTTTTTTTCTTGCAATTTTTTGGAAAAGAAGAGGGTCAACAGGCCGCAGGTCACACCTAAAACCGCTCCTGCCAGCACATCGGTAGGCCAGTGCACGAAAAGAAAAATACGGGAAAAAGCAATCAGGCAGGCCAGCACCAGCGCCGGAATTCCCCGTTTTCTGGAACAGCCGCATAGTACTGTGGCCGCAGCCAGAGAAGAGCAGGTGTGTCCGGAGGGAAAAGAAAAACCGGAGGGCGGTGAGATCAGCAGGGGAGTGAAGGCCGGAAAGGTTTGAAAGGGCCTTTCCCGGCAAATTGTATTTTTCAGCAGGATCTCTCCCAACAGAAAGCCCGCCGCCATTGCGCAAAGCACCAAAACGCCCTGCCGCCTTGTTTTTTTCAGAAGCAGAAGAACCAGGCCGATCACGATCCATATCACTCCTGCTTCTCCCAAATAAGTTATGATTGGGAACACACTGTCCGTAACGATATTGTGGAAGTGCTCCTGTACAAAGGCCATTACGGCGCCGTCAAATCCATTGATTCCGTTCAAGCTGTTCTCTCCCTTCAAAAAGACGCTTCTGATTTTCATTGGCTTTCAAAAGCTCTTCACCAATCAGCAGATCCTGTTTAGTATAGCATACTTTGCTCCGGTTTTCATCCGCTTTTTCAAACCAACATAAAATCCCTTTTCCCTGCGTATAAATTCCAAAGTGAGTTTGAAAATCGGGGAGGATATGTAAAATGGAGCTTCATAGCGTAAGCTGGCGGGAAGCAGCCGAGCGGCTGGAAACAGACAGCGAACGGGGCTTGAGCCGGAACGAGGCCCAAAAACGACTGCTGAAATTCGGAAAAAATGAGATTCGGGAAACAAAGCGAAAAAGCCTGATCGTTCGGTTTTTCAACCAGTTTCAGGATTTTATGGTGCTGATTTTGCTTGCTGCGGCAGTAGTTTCTTTTTTAGTTTCCCGTATGCGGGGAGATAATGAGTTTATCGACTCCTTGATCATTCTCGCCATTGTAGTATGTAATGCCGTGATTGGCATGGTGCAGGAGCTGCGGGCGGATAAGGCCATTGAAGCCCTGAAAAAGCTTTCTTCACCTCATGCCAGAGTGCTGCGGGAGGGAAGAAAGCATATGGTGGAAAGCTGGGAGTTGGTGCCGGGAGATGTGGTGATCCTGAAAGCGGGTGATCTGGTTCCGGCGGATATTCGGCTAATCAAAAGTGTGGAGCTTCAAGCGGAGGAATCTGCTTTGACCGGAGAATCGGTTCCCTCGGAAAAGAACGCTAACGTGATTTGCCCGGAGGACGCCACTCTGGCAGAGAGAAAAAATATGCTCTTTGCCTCCACAGGCATTGCTTCCGGCGCAGGTGTGGGGATCGTGACGGCCACCGGTATGGATACGGGCATGGGGCAGATCGCCAAAATGCTGGAAAATGAAACGGCCCCTGCCACTCCTTTGCAGCAGAAGCTAAAGCAGACTGGAAAGGTACTGGGCATCGGCGTGGTGGTGATCTGCGTTGTTATTTTTACCCTGGGGCTGATCCAGAGAATAGAACCCCTGGAAATGTTCATGATCGCCATCAGCCTGGGTGTGGCGGCAATTCCGGAAGGGCTTACGGCGGTGGTTACCATTGTCCTCGCCATGGGGATCAAGCGCAT
Source organism: uncultured Clostridia bacterium (assembly GCA_947171615.1). Lineage (GTDB taxonomy): Bacteria > Bacillota > Clostridia > Oscillospirales > Acutalibacteraceae > Acutalibacter. The sequence goes on along the minus strand of CAMVYG010000028.1, from coordinate 8,348 downwards.
GGCCCAGAAACGGGCTATTGTGCGGCATATGCCTGCTGTGGAGACCCTGGGCAGCACCCAGGTGATTTGTTCAGATAAAACGGGAACCCTGACCCAGAATAAAATGACGGTGACCACCTTTTCCGGAGCTTACGGCGAGGAGCGGCTGGATACACCGGCGGCGCAGTTTGCTTTAGAGCTTGCCACGCTCTGCAATAATTCCGAGGAGCAGGAGGGAAAGATTTTCGGCGACCCAACAGAAACCGCTTTTTTGCGGGCCTGCCACACTGCGAAATCAGATCTGGAGCGGAATTTTCCCCGGGCAGGGGAGATCGCCTTTACTTCGGCCAGAAAAATGATGACCACCGCTCACCGCACTTCACAGGGGTACCGTGTTGTCTCCAAGGGCGCGCCTGATGTGTTGATTGCCCGGTGTACTCAGATGCAGAAGGGAAGCACTGTTGTCCCATTAAGCGGCGCGCTGAAGGCAAAGCTGATGTCGGATAACAGCGGCCTTGCAGAGCGCGCCCTGCGGGTGCTGGCGGTGGCCTATAAGGACGTTTCTTCCCTGCCGGGTGATGACAGGGAAACGGAAAGCGGCTTGATTTTCTGCGGACTGATCGGCATGGAGGATCCGCCCCGCCAGGGGGTAAAGGCCGCGGTTTCCGAATGTAAGCGGGCGGGGATCCTGCCGGTGATGATCACGGGGGATCATGCGGCCACGGCTCTTGCCATCGGAAAGCGGATCGGAATTGCCGATGCTTCCAGCGGAGTGATCACCGGTTCGGAGTTGGACCGCCTCAGCGAAGGGGAACTGAGCAGAAAAATCTTTGAGTACCGGATCTTTGCCCGGGTCTCTCCGGAGCACAAGGTAAAGATCGTCAAGGCCTTTCAGCGACGGGGCATGGTAGTGGCCATGACCGGAGACGGCGTCAATGACGCCCCGGCTTTAAAAAGCGCCGATATTGGCTGCGCCATGGGAAAAAACGGCACGGAAGTGGCAAAGTCCGCCGCCGATATGGTGCTGACAGACGATAATTTCTCCACCATTGTTTCAGCAGTGCGAGAGGGAAGAGGAATCTATAAAAACATTCGGAAAACCATTCATTTCCTGCTTTCCTGCAATATCGGAGAAATTTTAGTGGTGTTCGTCGCTTTCCTTTTGCGGGCTCCCGCTCCGCTGCTGGCTATTCAGCTGCTTTGGGTGAATCTGGTAACAGATTCCCTGCCCGCTCTGGCACTGGGAGCCGACCCCATTGAACGGGATGTCATGGAGGAGCCGCCTCACCGGAAAAATGAAGGGATCTTTTCCGGCGGAATGGGCTTTTCTGTGGCGGCGGAAGGCTGCCTGGTGGGAGCGCTGGCCCTGCTTGCCTATACCATAGGGCGGGTCTGGTTCGATACCGATCCCATGGAGCCCTGGATCGGGCGTACTATGGGCTTCGCGGTGCTGAGCCTTTCCCAGTTGGTGCACAGCTTTAATATGCGCTCGGAGCATTCCGTGCTGAAGCTGGGACTGTTCTCCAATAAAAAGCTGCTGGCGGCCTGCGCTCTTTGCTGTGCCATGATGGTCAGCGTGATTTTGGTTCCCCCGCTGTCCGCCATGTTCAAGACCGCCGCGCTGAGTGGTATGCAGTGGCTCATTGTAGTGGGGCTGTCTCTGTTCCCGCTGATCGCCGTAGAGGGGGAGAAGCTGATTTTGGAACACATGCCAGGAAAAAAGAAAAATGGAAAGGTTTCTCGCTCTAAATAGAAAACATGGTTTTCGATTTTTCAAACAAACACTCATGCTGAAACAGATATTTTTTCAAAAAGAAAAGGGTATACCGAACCCGGAAGGGAGGGTATACCTTCTTTTCATGGAATAAAAAGCTTAAAATCTGTTAGAAAAACTATGATTTGTTGGTCGATAGAAATGCCGTTTTGTAGGGCGGCAAATTTCCTCTAAAGAGAGCGGACCGTCCGGAGGCCGATCCCTACATTCGGGCAAGCGCTTCATTACAACTTATTTAACTAATCGCCACTACACACTGTCATTCTGAACCGCCGACAGGCGGTGAAAAATCTCGACTGGCAGTAACCGGCGCATAAAAAGGCCTTGTACCCGTCAGTCACTTCTATTCGAGATTCCTCGCTTTGCTCGGAATGACAGTGAGTAGTGATCGTTAATCATAGTCTAGTGCAAAGGCTTGTCCGTCCAACGATGAATAACGAATCACTACAGCTTCAGCTGCGTCCATTTGCCCTTGCGGAAACGGATAAATGCCATGGTAAAGCGCACCGCCTGGTCGCAGAAGGTGCCGAGCCAGGCGCCTAAAAGTCCCAGTCCCAGGGGATAGCACAACAGCCAGCTGATACCGGGGCGGACAAAGGTGACGCTGATAAGGGAGATCAGGGCAGTGAACCTGGTATCTCCCGCGCCCCGCAGACAGCCGAACAGCACCACCTGCTCAATCTGTAAGAACAGCATCAGGCTCAAAATGCGCATGATGATAACGCCATATTCCAAAATGGGCGTTTCGGTTGTAAACAAGGTAAAAATCTGCCTGCCGAACAGAAAGTAGCAGGTAGAAATCACCAAAGCGCAGAGAAGGCCGATTTTCTGACACACATTGCCATAAATTTTTGCCATATCCGGGCGTTTTCGTCCCAGGCTCTGTCCGATCAGGGTCACTGACGCGACGGAAAAGCCGTCCCCAATGGAGAAAGACATGCTCATCATGTTCATGCCGATCTGGTGGGCGGCAAACTCTGTGGTGCCAAGGCGCGCCACTGTCATGGAAAACAACAGAAAGCCAATGCGCAGGCATATCTGCTCTACCAGAGCGCTGCTTCCTACATTGAGAATCGAGTGAACACTGGCGCGGTCCGCGATCCAGCCCTTTGCAGCCCGCAGGCAGATGAACCCTTCCTTCCGCATGACGGAAGCAATGCTCAGCACACAGGCGCATACCGTACCGATCACGGTGGCAATGGCCGCCCCGCGGATCCCCAGGGCGGGGAACCCGAAATTGCCGCCGATCAGCAGATAGTTGAAAACCACATTGACAGCGTTTGAAATCACATTGGTGACCATGGCGATCCGGGTATTTCCGGCTCCCCGCTGAGCAGCGTTCAAAACAAGGGAGACGGTGGAAAAAACAGAGCCGCCCATAATGATCTGTAAGTAAGCTACGGCGGATTCGTGAGTATCGGGCTGAGAGCCGGCCAGCTTGATAATATAATCGGCAAAGAAAACAAAAACCAGACTGATCACGGCGGTAAGCACCAGCGTGACCCAAAGCAGCATCCGCACCACACGATTGGCGCTTTCCCGGTTTCCTTCACCTTTCCGGCGCGCTACAATGGCGGACACCGCCACGTTCAGGGATAAAAAGATCGCCAGCCCCAAAAACTTGGGCTGGGTGGTAAGCCCCACTGCCGCAATGGCGTAAGAACCCAAAGAACCCACCATAATGGTATCTATCACGCCGGCCAGGCACACAAAAAAAGATTCCAGAACAGAAGGCCAGGCTATATTTAAGGTGTCCTTCACAATTTGCCGCTCTGCGGGGATATCTCCCAGCTCCATGCCCTTACAGATTTTTCGGGCGTTGACAAAATGCACCCCGATCCCCTCCTAAGGATAGTTGTATTATCAACTATTATACCAGTCCGGACAGGCGAATGCAATCCCGTTTTTCTTTATCACGAAAAGGAGAAGAGGAGAGGGAGGAAAACAGCGCTTTTGAAGGATTTGCAGACAGAATAGTATTGAACTGTTTGAGATATCATGGCATTACCAATGGAATTAATAAAAATTTTGAAAAATCCTGATATTGAGTTGTTAGATTACAAAAAGTTACAATACGGTTTTCATGATGGAGGATATTCGGTTTTGTCTCATAAAGAATAGTAGTACCATAGGTTTTCACAGGAGGTTTTTCCGGAGTGAAAGGTTACAACATTGTCATAGTTGTAAAATAAATGTAAAACCCCTTTACAAAATTGGATATATCTGGTAAAATCGTACATAGTGATGAAAGAAGAGACTGTAATCTGTGTAATTTGCTGGTTGTTACGCTTAAGATTAGGGTCTTCTTTAAGTTATGCAAATCGGCAAAAGAAAGGGTACCCTTTCTTAATGTTCTTCTCCGAAGAACATTAATCTTACACTGTTTCGCGCTGTATGCTCTCTTTAAGCAGAGATAGATATAGTGAAATAATTGTAATGGGGGTTTTTCTATGACAAATGCCAGTACGAAACCGGCAAAGGCTCAGACGCCGAGAAGCGGAGGCAAATGGGCCCGGCTGGGAAAAGACATTCTGCGGGATAAGTGGCTGTACCTGCTGCTTCTGCCCGGCTTTGTGATTTTGGTCATCTTTAAGTACATACCGATGATCGATCTGCGCATCGCTTTTATGGAGTATAATCCCTTCGATGCGGCAGCCAGTTATTGGGTAGGCTTTGATAAGTTTATTGAGCTGTTCACAAAGCCCGCCTTCCTGAAAACTTTGAAAAACACGGTTTTCATCAGTCTTTTGAAAATGGTTATCGGTTTTCCGCTGCCCATTATTCTGGCGCTGATGATGAACGAAATGAGAAATCTGCGCTTTAAAAAGGTTTCTCAGACTCTGATGTATCTGCCTTACTTTATTTCCTGGGTTATCATGGGCGGTTTGATCATGAACTTCCTGGATCCCTCTACCGGTGTGATCACTGCTTTGATCAAAACCCTGACCGGTCAGGATATGCAGGTGCTTACCGATAAGAACGCGTTTGTTCCCATGCTGGTCATCAGCGACCTGTATAAGAATACGGGATGGGGCACGATCATCTACTTTGCAGCCCTGTCCGGCGTAGACCCGCAATTGTATGAGGCGGCGCAGATCGATGGCGCGAAGCGCTTTAAACAGCTTTTGCACATCACGATCCCGGCAATTATGCCCACGGTGATCGTTACTCTGATTCTAAACTGCAATAACATTTTGAATGCGGGCTTTGATCAGATCTTCATGCTGTATTCCGCGCCCGTGTACGATGTGGCGGATATTATTGACACCTATGTGTATCGCTTGGGTATCGGTAAAAATGATTACGCTCTCAGTACTGCGGCCGGTATGTTCAAATCTGTAGTGGCGCTGGTTCTGATCGTTGTGGTCAATCAGGTCGCAAAGAAGAGCGGCAACGAAGGTATTTGGTAAGGGGGCGTTACAATGGCGAAAGAGAATATTCAGGCGGGCGAAATTGCCCGGGAAAATAAGATCAAAACCTCTACAGGAGAGAAGATATTCACTGCTTTTAACTATACCTTTTTTACCCTGCTGTGCCTTTTGATGGTGTACCCTTTCTGGCACGTGCTGATGCAGTCTTTAAGCTCTGCGGAAATGGCCCTGAAGGGCGGCGTGTTCCTGTACCCGAAGGATTTGACCTGGGACACCTATGTTTCCGTATTTAAAAATCCGGGCATCGGTTCCGGCTTCTTTACCACGATTCTGGTAACGGTGGTAGGCTCTGTGGCCGGTACGCTGCTTACCGCTATGATGGCCTATCCGCTGAGTAAGCGCCGTCTGCGGGGCGGAGGCATATTAATGTTCCTGGTGCTCTTTACCATGATCTTTGGCGCAGGTATGATCCCCAACTATTTGCTGATCCGCAATCTGGGTCTGTACGATACCCGTTGGGCCTTGATCCTCCCGCTGATGGTCAGTGCGTATAACTGCATTTTGATGAAGAACTTCTTCCTCTCCATTCCGGAGAGCCTGGAGGAGTCTGCCAGAATCGACGGCGCCAATGATATTCGCATTTTCTTCAGTATCATTTTGCCGCTGTCTAAGGCGACCATCGCCACCATTCTGCTGTTCAACGCGGTTATGTACTGGAACGATTACTTCTCCTCTGTTATTTATCTGCAATCTCAAAGCAAGTGGGCTTTGCAGCAGCAGCTGCGCTTTATGCTGACCAACACGCAGCAGGCCATGCAGCAGGCCGGCATAAATGTCCGCGTACAGCAGAGCACCAATGATGTCACCATCAAAGCCGGTTCTATCATTGTTTCCACCGTGCCGATCCTCGTTGTGTATCCCTTTGTACAGAAGTATTTCGTCAAGGGTGTTATGATCGGCGGCGTAAAGGGATGATCCCTTTGGCTTCTCTAAAAAGGAAGCATCTAAATCTGATTCATTGGGGACTTTCCCCTTTGAGTATATCTTACATTATTTTTAGGAGGAATAAAAAATGCAAAAGAGAGTTCTGGCATTGCTTCTGGCTGTCGTTATGCTGCTTGGCTGTTTTACAGCCTGTGGAAATGGCGATACCCCCAGCAGCAAACCTGCCAACAGCAGTACTCCCGCCGCCGATAACAGCGGCGTCTCCAGTACCGCCCCTGTAAACAGTGGCGAAAAGATTGATCCTACCGCCTGTGAGGATACGATCGACGTCTCCATTGCTGTTATGACCGGCTTTACCCAGCCGGAAAGCCGCGTGGAGAAGATGCTGGAAGAAAAGTACAATGTGAACATCGACCTGCGCGTTCTGCCCGGCTGGGCTGATGGACAGTCCACCATCAACCTGTGGATGGCCGGAGACGACACCCCCAACGTCATGTGGTGGTGGAGCATGGACAACGATTTCATCAAATGGCGTGACGCCGGTAAGCTGCTGGATGTTTCCCAGTACCTCAACAAGTACACGAACATCCGCGATTACTACAATAAGATGGATCCCAAGACCCTGTTCTATGCAACGGAAGAGGACGGCGCGATCTATCGCATTCCCGGCGACGTTGCCGAGCCTTCCTGCGAGGTAATGTGGATCCGTCAGGATTGGCTGGATAATCTGAACCTGAAGGCTCCCACCAACTTTGACGAGTTGACTGAAGTAATGCGCGCCTTTACCGAGGACGATCCCGATGGCAACGGTCAGAAGGATACCTATGGTCTGGGCGGCGACGGCTATGATTTCCGTTCCTTCTGGCCCTGGATCCAGGGATATGACTACACCCACTATGACCGCTGGGTGGTAGACGATGCCGGTAAGGTAGGCTATGGCCCTGCTCAGGAGAACACCAAGGAATGGGTAGGCAAGGTTGCCGAGCTGTACAAGGCAGGCTATATCACCCCCAACATCACTCAGGATACTGACCGTGATTCCGAAATGGCCAACGGCGGATTCGGCATTACTTACAGCTGGTGTGCCTGGATGAATCCCACCGCGGGCGCTATGATGAGCTTCTATCAGTCCAATCCCGATGCCAAGTGGGTTCCCATTGATATGGTCACTGGCCCCAACGGCAATCCTCAGGAAGATCCCGCTACCTCCGCTGCATGGGCTTACTTCGGTTTGACCAACACCTGCGGCGACAATGCGGAGCGTATCTATGCCATGTATGACGACATGTGCGGCCTGGAGAACTACATTGAGCGCCGTTATGGCGTTGAGGGCGAGGATTACAACATCGTTGATGGCGTATATCAGGGCATTATCACTCCCGAAGGCCAGGAGAACAACGATCAGAACATTGGTCTGAACCTGTTCAACAACCTGTTCAATCGTAAGGATGAGGGCCTGATCGACAACACCCCCGAGACCCGCGCGCTGTTTGAGAAATCCGGCGCTGCCAGCCGTGACATAGCCGAGCATCTGGTCGAATGGAGAAATCCTGCTGATCTGACCGAGTGGATGAATGTCAACACCGATATCGAGGACGAGAAGAATCGTTATCTGTGGGGCGTAATTGCCGGTACTGAGTCTGTGGATACCTGGGATACCTATGTAGCTACTCTGAACGGCCTTGGTCTGGAAGATGCTACCGCTCAGGCTCAGGAGGTTTACGATGCTCAGAATGCTCTGCTGGATAACTACATGAACAATAAGACCAACCAGCAGTAATTGAAGTTCTGTACAGAAAATGCTGTAAGCTGAAAAGGCGGAGGAGGGAGCTTTCCTTCCTCCGCTCTTTTTCCGCTTTTTAGAGCCTGAAATAATAGGAAAAAGTGTCGGCAGCCGACTGGAGGCTTTTTCATTTGCCGCAACAGATATTATGATGAAATAAGGAGCTTGGATTTCTATGAAGACCGTGGATTTGTCCGGAATCTGGAAGCTGCGTGGGGAATTTCTGGATCTTGGCCCGGAGCGGGTACAGGAGGTTTTACAAAAACCGGAAGGCCCTTTTGCCGTATATCATGAGAAGTTACCCAACGCCTTTCCCTCTAAAACCGGCTTTCTGAATGCCAATGTGCCCTGTGACGTAATGACCCCTTTAATAGAAAACGGCATTCTGGAGGAGCCGTTCTTGAAAACCAATACAAATAGCTGTCTGTGGATCAGGGATCTTTCCGGGTGGTTTATCCGGGAAGTTGAGGTGGAGGAAGAGCTTTTACAGGAGGAT
>CAMVYG010000027.1 GCA_947171615.1 uncultured Clostridia bacterium | reverse complement strand
GTTCTGGCTATGGCGTTGACTATGGCGGCTTGCAGCGGTGAGGGAGGCAGTTCCGCAGGCGGTACTTCCTCTACAGCGGGTACCTCCTCCGCTGTGGGATCTTCTTCCGCGGCGGCTGAATAAAAGCACAAGCTCGCACAAAAAACAGTCCGGCCCATTTTAGGTGGGCCGGACTGTTTTTTGTGATAAATGTTTGGAACTGCCGTTTAGAAGCTATAGCTGCCTGCTGTCAGAGTATGGGTCGTACCGTCCGGCAGCAGCAGGGTGGCTTCGCAGTCAAAGGGAACAGTAATATGATAGTGAAGCGTTTCTCCATCGTACCGCCATTCTATCTCATACCGGCCGGAGGCGGAGTCCATGCGCAGCTTTGCAAAGCGGATCCGGGGATCGGGCATGGGGCAAATCGTTGCCTTTTTGTAGCCGGGAGCGTCTTCGCAAGGATTCAAGCCGCAGAGGTTCCGGTACATCCAGTCGGCAATAGAGCCATAGGCGTAGTGGTTCAGGCTGTTCATGCCAGTACCGCTGATAGAGCCGTCCGGCAGAATGGAATTCCACCGCTCCCACACCGTGGTAGCTCCCATTTTCACCTCATAGAGCCAGCTGGGATAATCGCAGTTGAGGAACAGGTCATAGGCGTATTTGTTCGCGCCGTTGTCGGAAAGGGCGCGGCAGAGGAAGGGCGTGCCGCAGAAACCGGTAGTCAGGTGCATATCGTTCTTTTCCAGCAGTCGCTTCAGGGTGTTCAAAACCGTGTCCCGCTTCCCTTCGGGGTACAGCCCGAAGAACAGGCTTAATACACAGACAGTCTGGGTTTCTGAAATTTTCAGGGTGCCATCGGCGTGGAAATATTCCTGCAAAAAGGCTCCTTTGATCTTTTTGCAGAGGGCCTCATATTCCTGCTGATCCTCGGTCATCCCCAGGGCCTTGGCAGCCTTGGCGGTCAAAGAGGTGGAATACCAGTAAAAGGCGGTGGCGGTGTAGGGCAGGCTGGTAGCGCCGAAAGGATTCTGTGTATCGCCGTCCTCCCGGTCCAGGGCCAGCCAGTCTCCCAGTTGATTTCCCCGCAGCCACAGCCCCCGGTCTCCGTCCAGTTTGTCATCTCTGCGGATGCGCTCTACCCAGGTTTTCATTACCGGGTAGTCTGTTCTCAACAGCGCCAGATCGCCGTAATTTTCATAGACCGCCCAGGGCATCATGGTGGCCACGTCGCTCCAGATGGCACAGCCATCTATGTTGTTCTTTACCCACGAAAATTCCTTGTCGCTTTCGTCTACATGGGGAGCGGGCACAAAGAAGGGAACAGAACCGTCATAATAGTTCTGCTCATGGGCCACGTTGGTCAAAAAATGGTGGAAGAAAGCAGGCATGTAAATGTTTTTACAGGCGGTGGCCGAAATGATAGCGGCGTCACCGGTCCAGCCCAGGCGTTCGTCCCGCTGAGGGCAGTCGGTGGGAATGTCCAGGAAATTGTCAAATTGCCCCCACATGGCGTTTTGGAACAGCCGGTTCACCAGGGGATTGTCTGTTTCGATCCAGCTGATGGGGTCTATATCGGAACGGATATGGCAGGCGGTAAAGTCCTCTGCCCGCACGTTGGAAACGCCTTCTACCTTGACAAAGCGGAAGCCGTAGAAGGTGAAATGGGGGCGCACCCGGGCTGGGTTTCCGTCAGAGAGATAAAGGTACTCCGCCTTGGCGGAGCGCAGATTATCCCGGTAGAAGCAATCGTTCTGCATCACTTCGCTGTAGGAAAGCTTTACCTGGGTACCGGCAGGCTCCCGGCAGGTGAATTCTACCCAGCCGGTCATGTTCTGTCCGAAATCCAGCACGATCTCATCTTTCTTTGTATGGAGAATTTCCACCGGGGCAAATTCCCGCTTTTTCACGATCTTCGGCCCGACCCTGGCAACCAGTGGGCGCTGTTCCTCCCGAAGCACTACCGGTTCCATGGTGGCGCTGCAGCCCGGCTCACACCAGCCGGGGATCTCCTTGCAGGCGTCAAAGTGCTCCCCATCGTAAATATTGCTAAACACTACTGGGGAATGGCAGCTTTGCCAGCTTTCATCAGAAGAGATGATCTGCTCTGTGCCGTCCTTCTTTACAATATGCAGCTCACAGATAGCCTGCATGGTATCGCCGTACAGGTCGTGATAGCGGTCAAATATAATATCCCCCTTGTACCAGCCGGGGCCGAGGGCCAGGCCAACAGCATTTGTTCCTGTTTGCAGCAGCCCGGTCACGTCAAAGGTCTGGTATTCTAGGTTGGCGTCATAGCAGTGATAGCCCGGCAGCAGATATTCGTCACCGGCCTTTTTTCCGTTGAGATAAAGCTCGTAAACGCCAAGGCCGCAGGCATATACCCGGGCGGAGGCGATTTCCCCGCTTAAGGAAAATTCCTTTCTCAGAAGGGGATGGGCTTCCTTGTCCTCAAAAGGGGCGGCGATCCATTTTGCCTGCCAGGGTTCCTCCTCCTTGGCGGTTTCAAACCAGGAAGAAGCAATGGCACTATCGCCATTGTCCGCCCAAACGGTGACCGTCCAGGCGTAGCGGGTGCGGGGGGAAAGTGGAAAGGAGGCTTCATAGCCCAAAGAGGAAATGCCTTCCCGTTTTCCACTGTCAAATACCAGGGTTCCGGTATTGTCCTTTACCGTGATTTGGGCGGCGACCTGCTTTTTTGCGTCAGTTTCCTCCGCTACCCAGGAAAAAACAGGTTTGCCGAAGGAAAGCCCCAGCGGTTCTGCAATATGGTTGGTGCGCAGGTGAGTCAGCTTCAAAGAAATCTTCCTTTCGATGAAAAATTAAGATTGATATTTTCAGATAGTAGCGTCTTCTGTTTCCGCCTGTTCTTCGATCCAATAGTGAGGCAAAAGCTCCTTCAGCGGGATAACGGTTCCTTCTTTTATAAGAACCTGACAGTCCGGATTGCCCAGCTGCATGAGGAATTCCCGGCATCTGCCGCAGGGCGGCATGATTTTATGATCCCAGCCGACGGCTACGATTTTTTCCACCCGGCTTTCTCCGGCGGTGATCATGGCGGAGATGGCGGCGTGCTCCGCACAAAAGCCCATACTGCACGCGGTATCAATGCACACGCCCCGGTAAACATTTCCCCGGTCTGTCACAAGGGCGGCGGCCACTCCGCCCACTTCGATATTCTCTGAAACCCTTCGGGGATTCAAAACCTCCAGCGCCGCTGCTTTCAGCTCCGAAAAATCCATTTGACCAACTCCTTTTCCGGCTTTTTTCAGAGATAAGCATACCCTACTTCCCCCGAAAAAGAAAGGCATGGTTTCTCCAAAATTTTCCGTGGTTTTTTGGCATGTTTTACAAAAGACAAATTGACTTTTTATAGTTTTCAGGTTATCATAATGAAAAAGACCGTGGTGAAGGAAGGATTACAGAACATATGGAAAAGAAATTTGCGAGGATCACACTGGACAAGGATTTTCAAATCAGCCGTATCGATAAGCGCATTTACGGCTCCTTTATTGAGCATTTGGGGCGGGCAGTATACGGCGGCATTTATCAGCCGGAGCATCCTTCCGCCGATGAGGAGGGCTTCCGCCGGGACGTGCTGGAGCTGGTGCAGGAGATCGGAGTCCCCATCGTTCGCTATCCCGGCGGCAACTTTGTTTCCAACTTTTATTGGGAGGACAGCGTTGGCCCCATAGCGGAACGTCCCCGCAGGCTGGAGCTTGCCTGGAGAAGCACGGAGCCGAATCTGGTAGGCGTTAACGAGTTTTCCAGCTGGGCAAAAAAGGCGGGAACAGATGTGATGATGGCAGTAAACCTGGGCACCAGGGGAATTGAAGCCGCCTGTAATCTGCTGGAATACTGCAATCACCCTTCCGGCACGAAGTATAGCGACCTGCGTATTTCTCACGGCATTTCCAAGCCTCACAACATCAAGGTGTGGTGCCTGGGCAATGAGATGGACGGCCCCTGGCAGACCGGGCATAAAACCGCCCTGGAATATGGCCGCTTGGCAGACGAAACTGCTAAGGCCATGAAGCAGATCGATCCTTCCCTGGAACTGGTGGTGTGCGGCAGCTCCAATACCGGAATGCCCACTTATCCCCAGTGGGAGGCCACGGTGCTGGAAGAGGCTTATGACAGCGTGGATTTCATTTCCCTGCATACCTATTACGGCAACCGTTTTCACGATACCGCCAATTTCCTGGCTCAGTCCGATGATATGGATCATTTTATCAAAACGGTGATCTCCACCTGTGATTTTGTCAAGGCCAAAAAGCGGGCCAAGAAGGAAATGATGCTCAGCTTTGACGAGTGGAATGTGTGGTTCCATGCCAATGCCGAGGACGATGACACCATGAAGAACCGCCCCTGGGCGGTGGCGCCCCATCTCCTGGAGGATCAGTACGATTTTGAGGATGCCTTGCTGGTGGGCCTGATGCTCATTACCATGCTGAAGCATTCCGACAGGGTGCGCATGGCGTGCCTTGCCCAGCTTGTAAACGTGATTGCTCCCATTATGACAGAGGAAAACGGCCCCGCCTGGAAGCAGACGATTTTCTATCCCTACCTTCACGCTTCAAAATACGGCAGGGGCATTGCGCTGGATCCCGCCCTTCGCTCTTCCCGCCACGACACCATGGACTTTACAGACGTGACCGATGTGGAGTCTGTAGCGGTGTGGAACGAGGAAGGGGAGGAGCTGACGGTATTTGCCGTAAACCGGGATCTGACAGACAGTATCACCCTGGAAACTGACCTGCGGGGCTTCCCCGGCTACCGGCTTGCGGAGCATATCGTGTTGGAGCACAATGACTTCTTCGCCGTGAATTCCGCAGAGAGCCAGACGGTTACTCCTAAAACCGTCACGGACAGAGATGCGCTGGACGGCGATATTTTGAAAAGCCGCCTGACTCCTGCTTCCTGGAATGTGATCCGACTGAAGAAGAGTTAAGTTCTTATTGATTGATGCACAGAAACCGCCGGGAACCCGGCGGTTTCTGTGTTTTGTCTTATTCTGTTCTGACTTTGACTCTCTGGAAAACTGCTTTTAACAGCTGCGAGGTGGGTTTCGGCAGAACTAATCAAGCTCTAATGTAAAGCTGTCCAGCACCTCGGGCGAATCCCCTTCAAAGGGCCACCGGATCACGCGGAATGTGAGAGAATTTATCTCTGTGTTTTCAAAGGCGATCTGTACATGACAGGTTTTTGTGCCGTCGTTGTTTTTAGTGATCTGCTCGCTCCTGTCAGTGGCCTGTATCGGTTCACCGCCGTTGACCAGGGGAAGGGCAATGGCACGTGAGTCCATGTCGGCAGGCTGGATGATGTCAAAAGTCAGCATGCTGACGCTGATGGTCACGTTTTTCAGAATACAACCTCCAAATTCTTTTTCCGGCGTATAGGTTCTTAAGCTGCTTTCAGGATTTATGGTGAAGTCAGTTTCCCAGCCAAGATCAAGGGAGAAGCTCTTTTCTGTAACGGAACGGGGATCGCTCTCTTCGCTGCGGGGGTAAAGCTGTACGGCAAGAGAAGGGATCGCTCCGTGGATCGTCAGAGTATCTATGCCCCGAAGCTCTTCTGGGATAAAATACGAAAACATACAGGTATAACGGCTTGAGACCGATTCGTCCTGCCGGAAGTGCGGAGTATAGTCAACCGCCGGCTCCATCACAGTTCCATTTGCGGAAAAAACAAAAGGATGGTCATTATCAGGTGTAAGTCGGTTTTCAAAAAAAGTCGTCTGATACGTTTCGTTCCATTCCTCGTTGGAGCAGAGCAGGGAAAATGCCAGATTGAGAACCATGCCGTCACAGCTTGCTTCTTCCAAAGTGATCTTTACAGGAACCTCCTGTGTTCCTGCCGTGGAAGCACTGGGATCGGAACGGCCGGACGCCGTCACCTTCACAGCCCGATCGATCACTTCCTGGTTGATCACCGGAGGCAGTTCTTTACCGGTCTTTCCGTTAAGGTGAGCAAAAATGCCGCCGATGATGGGCAGCTCTTCTGCAAAGGCCGGAAAAACAGCGTTGACAGAAAAGAGTACAGCGATAACGGCTGCAAAGCAGGCGGCCACGGTACCCACCCGCTTCAGCCAGATGACATTACTTTTTTCTGTGCGGTTCAGGGGGTGTTCTGAGTCCTCTATCCACTCGTCATGAGTATCAATAATACACCGATAGATCATTTCTTTGTCGATTTTACCCATGGAAATACTCCTCCTTTTCTAAATATGCCTTGAGGCTGAGGCGAAGCCGATACATTTTTTGCGCTATAACATGTGCAGAAACGTTTTTCTCTTTTGCAAGCTGCTTCAGAGAAGCCCCGTGCCAATATCTCCGTAAAAAAAATTTACGCTCCTCCGCTGTCAGGGAAGAAAGCCAGAGGTTAATTTTTTCTTTCAACTCTTCTGCCTCAGTTTCCTGCTCCGGGTTCCGGAAATCGGGAACAGCTTCCTGCAGCTCGTCCAGCGCCTGAGTGATTCCGGCATATCGTTTTTGCCTGTGGTTTTTCTTCCAAAGGTTTACAGCGCTATCATGGGTGACCTTTCCCAGCCATGTTTTCAGATTTCTTGGCTGTTCCGGAGGAATACGCTTCCATGCCGTGAGAAAAACGTCATTTACGCATTCCTCAGCGTCCTGACTGTTTGATATCAGATTCAGTGCGATATGGGCGCAGTAGGTTTTATATTTGTGCTGCGCTTCTGTAACGGCATCTTCGTTGCGCTGAAAGAAGAGTTCAATGATTCTTTCGTCTTCCATTCGCCGCCTCCTTCCTGTGCTGTTTCTATTGAGAAGGCCTTCTGTCTATAAAGCCAACCTTTTTTGTGGAATATCACGCGCATTCTGAAAAATGGTATCAAAAATTTTCCCACAACCAAATTTTGCGCCGGAGGTTTTGTGAGCGGATCCAATCCCAAAGGCCGTGAAAAACCGCACCCGCCGGAAAGTTCCGGCGGGTGCGGTAAAAAAGAGAATCAGATATGAAAATCCGGCAAACTCAACTGTTGTAGTACCTGGTGGTGATCACGCAGGCTTCCGCTCTGGTGGCAGTTCCCTTGGGATCAAATTTATTACCGCCTACGCCGCTGATCAGGCCATTGTCCCGACAGGCGTATACTGCCTCTTTTGCCCAGGAACTGATTTTTTTATCGTCCGCGAAAGCGGCGGAAGACTCATTCTTTTCCAGCCCGGCATATTGGGCCAGAATCACGCACATCTGCTCTCTGCTGATCACATCGTTGGGGCGGAAGGTGCCGTCTGTAAAGCCATGCACATAGCCCATGTCGGAAGCCCAGGCAATGGCTCTGGTCATTTGAGAAGCAGGGTTCTTTACATCGGTAAAGCTTGTCCCATCAGCATAAAGAGAGAGATCAACCCGATCCAGATTTGCAAGGGCCATGACAAACTGAGCTCTGGTGATCTTGCCGTTGGGGGTGAAGGTGCCGTTTCCGTTGCCCCGGAAGATCTGTGCCTCTACGGCCGTATCCACCGCACTGTAGAACCAGTCCTTTGTAGTGAAATCGGTGAAGACGCTGCTGTCGGAAAGAACCGTGGCAGTGGAGACAGGCGTTTTTACGCCGTTTCTCACAGCGATGGCCTTGTAGGTGCAGCCGGTCATATAAACAGGCCCGGTATAGGGGGTAGAGTTCTGATCGGGCGAGGTAAGGTCTGTAGTGTAATAAATATCCGCATTGGCGCCGGCTGTCATAGTGACATAGCCGCCCGCTGCCTGAATGACAGGAGCCCCGGAATCATTTAAAACCTGCTCTGCATAAAGAGAACACACATAGCCGGAAAGGCCGCCGGAGGTAACAACGGAATACCACTTGTCGGTAGAAACACCGTCCGCTGTAATTTTCTCTCCTGTGACCGTCTCCAGAATATCTATGCCGGTTCCCTTGGAAAGGATCGTGACGCTTTCCGATTTTGTAGTGGGAGCCTGCCGCAGGTGAACGCTGTTGCCTGTGATCTTTCCGTTATAAGAGGCGGGGTCGTCCTCCTGAGGGCCGCCGTAAATCAACTCGTAGGTGCTGTCTTTGCCGCTGTATTTGGTGCGCAGATAGGCTGCCACCTGGGAAGCGGAAGCGTAGCGGGTGCTGAGAGTCACACTGCTTACAGGCACAGGCTGCCCGGCGGAGGTATAGGCATATCCATCGCTGCCGATCTGATAGCCGTCTACCGTTGTATTGGTATCGTATTCATAGCCGGTGTAGTGAACCAGCTTACCGTCCAGCTCATACCAGCCGTCCACAGGGTACTTCATGCCATTGTCAAATACATGCCATGCCGTCCAGTTTCTGCCGCTGCCCACTACCGGTTCACGGCGCATGTTGTATTCATGATCGCTGTTGTCCGCAGCTTCGTTGTTGCCGATATAAATGCCGATATGCCCATAAATGCCGGTGCCGGGATCATAGTAATCCGGCATGGTCAGGGCCAGGCCGTGAATATTGGGAATTCCCTCGCTGATGTCATTGGAGAAAATGCAGTTATCCGTGACCTGGCTGGTAGCGCCGCCCCGGCAGTCGCCTAACGCGCCTGCATCGGAGAAATAAGCATACAGCAGGCCGGCGCAGTCGGAACCCCGGGTGCTGCCTACCGTCTGGCCCTTGCCGCCGCTGACGTAAACCCAGCCGTCTCTGTGGGCTTTGATGCCGTGGGTGGCCATACCCAAAGAAGTAGGCGTTTCCGCGGCAGAGGCAGTGTGACCGGGCAGAAGCCCGGCTGCACATATCAGCGCCAGCGCCAGGAGAAGACAGAGGATCCTGGCAGTTCCTTTTCTTGTGATGCTTCGTATCATGGGTAATTCCCTCACATTCAAAAAGTATTGATTCCGTGTGGCTGCCCTTGTGACCCTTTCCAAAAAGGAAGAGGGGACAGCTAAAAGGTTACAAATTGGTTACATTTTATCATGGCTTTTTTCATTTTGCAAGCCACTTGGAAAAAATTCACAATTTTTTTATAGGCTTCTCCCGGGATGGGGCCCTCAAAAAGCTAGGAAATTCCTGAGGAAAAGAGATGCCCCCGGTTCTTCCTTCCAATTTTTTCCCGGCAGGCCAGCCCCCCCTCCTTTTGATTCCTGACAGAGCTTTTATGGCCGTTTGGTGATGAGAAACGGCTGCGGAAGAAAAATGGAGATTGACTTTACTCCGGGATTCATAGATAATAAAAAAGAACACAATGCAAATTTACTGACCAGATACTTTTTGTGGGAAAAGGAAGGCGGTTTCATGAAAAAACTGAGAATTCAGATGATGAGCCTGTTGCTGGCGACCCTGCTGCTTCTTGGCGCTCTGCCGATGGGCGCTTTAGCCTGGGAAGACGCGGAGGCGCTTCCTGTGGAAATTGAGGTTCAGCGAACGGCAGACGGTGAGGGCGGCTATGACGCCGTGCTGGAAAACCGGGAAACCCTAGGGGGCGGCGATCCTCTTCTCAGCAGGGCTGAAACATTCGGTGCGCCTGCCGCTTCCTATAATGGCGGCGACATGTACGGGCAGCTTACCGAACGGCAAAAGGCCTGTTACGATGCGCTGGAAGCCGTTACTATAGACCGCCTGCTTTCTTCGGCTCAGGTGCAGCACAACAAGCTGACATACCATAGAGTTCTTGTGCAGGTTCCGAAGTTGACCGGAATTTCCATTGCGGGTACTTTTTCGGGAGGGAAGTTTATCCCCTCCAAATCGGCGGCGTCTATTGAATCCGGTATTTATACGGATCTGTGTGCGGCCATTGTGGCTCTGCGCTATGACCGCCCCGACGCATTGTGGCTTTCCCATCTGCAATACGGCTATAAGGTAGTTCAGTCCGGCTCTGCCGTAAAGGTCACAGACGTTATTTTTGATTTCTATTTAGAGTATGGCGGCTTAGAACGCGATATGCACAAGGATATGATGAAGCGGGCGGAGGAGATCGCCGCAGAGGCCGGCAGAGCTCCCGATACATACAGCAAGGTCAAGGCGGTTCATGATTTGCTGGCTCAGGTGAACACCTATGGCGATCCCGATGAAAACCTGGCACACACAGCCTACAGCGCTTTGATCCAGAATGACGCCAGTGAGCCGGTCTGTGATGGATACGCCAAGGCCTTTAAGATCGTCTGCGGTCTGCTGGATATCCCCTGTGTTCTTGCTTCCAGCGCTACCCACATGTGGAACAATGTGAAAATGGACGACGGGGAATGGTACAATCTGGATCTTACCTGGGATGATTCCGCCAACGACGCCATCGGTTATGATTACTTTTTGATCGGCTCTCAGACTCAGGTAGGGGGAGAGGTTTTCTCCAAAGAGAAGGATCATTTGGAGGAGAATCCCTACAATGTATATCTGAAAGGTGATAAGGATAACCTTTTAAAGCCTGTTACCCTTTCGTTCCCCGGCAAAAACAAGCAGGCCTATGTGTATCAGGGTGGAGACTACCCGCCCCTTACTTTCCCGGACGTCCGGCGCAGCGCATGGTACTATGAGCCGGTGGAAAAGGCCTATGAGCTGGGCTTGTTCCAGGGAAATACTGACGGCCTGTTCCAGCCCTCCAAAAATATTACCAGAGCGGAGTTTGCGCTGGTTACGGCAAACGCTTTGGGCGTGGATCTCAGCGAATACGGCGGCTCTGCCTTTACCGATGTGCCCGAGGGAAAATGGTTCTCCCCGGCGGTGGCTTGGGCCAAGGAGGCAGGCATCATGCGGGGAGATGGCAACGGGACATTCCGCCCCAACGCGCCGATCACCCGGCAGGAAATGTGCGTTGTGATCTCTCAGGCGCTGGCTTCCCACGAGGAAACAGGGAGCTTCACTTTCCCTGACGATGCCTCCATTGCCCGTTGGGCAAAAAGCGCCGTGTATGAGTGTTACGCCCTGGGTCTGGTCAGAGGAAATGAAAAGGGACTCTTTTCTCCCGGCGGCAATACCCTCAGAAGTGAAGCGGCAACCGTATTTACAAAGTTTGTAGAGCTGGGAGAGCCGTATCTTCCCCGGCAGTAAAACCGAGCCGCACAGAAAGCCGCCCTGTCGGGGCGGCTTTTCTTAGAGAGCTTTCTTTTTGAGCCATCAAAATTCTCTCTTTTTATTGACAAAATCCCCACAAAATACGATAATAAAGGTTCAGGGTGTGTGGAAGCCCGGAAGCCATGCACCGTCTTATAGAATGAAGAAAGACAGCAGCGGTTTTGCCTGTGTGTCAGGCGGGCTGCGGCGATGAAAAAATTGCCGGCGGGCAGTTCCCGATTCGGTGTGAAACAGGAGTGAGAAATGTGAACACAGAGCTTGCCAAGGCCTATGAGCCGCAGGAAGTGGAAAAACGAATTTATGATTTCTGGATGAAGGGCGGCTGGTTCCATGCGGAGCCGGATCCCAATAAAAAGCCTTATACCATTGTCATGCCGCCGCCCAATATCACAGGGCAGCTTCATGTAGGCCATGCCATGGATGAGACCATGCCCGATATTTTGATTCGCTGGAAGCGGATGCAGGGTTATTCCGCCCTGTGGCTGCCCGGCACGGATCACGCCTCTATCGCCACAGAAGCGAAAATTGTGGACGCCATGAAGGAAGAGGGCCTTACAAAAGAGGACCTGGGCCGGGAAAAGTTCCTGGAGCGTGCCTGGGAATGGAGAGAAAAGTATGGCGGACGCATTGTGGAGCAGCAGAAGCTGCTGGGGCTGTCCTGCGATTGGGAGCGTTCCCGCTTCACCATGGACGAGGGTTGTTCCCGGGCCGTGCGCCATGTATTTGTAAAGCTGTATGAAAAGGGCCTGATCTACAGGGGAGAGCGCATGATCAACTGGTGCCCTCACTGTAAGACCGCCCTGTCCGATATTGAGGTGGAGTTTGAGGAGCAGCACGGCTCCTTCTGGCATCTGCGGTATCCGCTGGCCGATGGCTCCGGCTATATTGAGCTTGCCACCACCCGCCCGGAAACCATGCTGGGCGATACCGCTGTGGCGGTGCACCCGGAGGATGAGCGTTACAAGCACCTGGTAGGCAAGAACGTGATCCTCCCTCTTGTGAACAGGGAAATTCCCATTGTGGCCGACGAATACGTGGAGATGGATTTCGGCACCGGCGTGGTAAAGATCACTCCCGCTCATGACCCCAATGACTTTGAGGTGGGAAAACGCCACGACCTGCCCATCATCAACGTGATGAACGAGGATGGCTCCATCAATGAAAACGGCGGCAAATATGCTGGTCTGCCCGGAATGGAAGCCAGAAAGCAGATCGTGAAGGATCTGGAAGCAGGCGGCTATCTCATCAAGACAGAGCCCCTGACTCACAATGTGGGCGCCTGCCAGCGCTGCCATACCGTGGCGGAGCCCCGGATCTCCACTCAGTGGTTTGTGAAAATGGATTCCCTGGCAAAGCCCGCCATCGGTGTGGTAAAGGATGGCAGGATCCGCTTCATTCCCGAGGAGCGCGCCACCAAGACTTACTACAACTGGATGGAAAATATCAAGGATTGGTGCATTTCACGGCAGCTTTGGTGGGGACACCGGATCCCCGCCTGGTACTGCGAGGACTGCGGGGAGATCGTGGTCTCCGAGACCGATCCCGATACCTGCCCCAAGTGCGGCTCAAAGCATCTGCATCAGGATGAGGATACGCTGGACACCTGGTTCAGCTCTGCGCTGTGGCCCTTCTCCACTTTGGGCTGGCCTGATGAGACCGAGGAACTGAAGTATTACTATCCCACCGATGTGCTGGTGCCCGGCTTTGATATCATCTTCTTCTGGGTGGCCAGAATGATTTTCTCCGGTATGGAGCATATGGGGGAGATCCCCTTCAAAACCGTGTGCTTCCACGGCCTGGTGCGGGACGCCCAGGGCCGGAAGATGTCAAAATCTCTGAACAACGGCGTGGACCCCATGGAGGTCATTGAGAAGTTCGGCGCAGACGCCCTGCGTATGTGCCTCGTTACCGGCAATTCCATGGGCAACGATGTGCGCTTCTCCGATGAAAAGGTGGCGGCCAGCCGGAATTTTGCCAATAAGCTTTGGAACGCAGCCCGGTTTATCCACATGAATATCGATGGGAAACACGTGCCCTGTGTGCTGCCGGAAGCCTTTTCTCTGGAAGATAAGTGGATCCTCAGCCGGTTCCAGTCTGTGACGAAGGAGGTCACGGAGAATCTGGAAAAATTTGAGGTGGGCGTTGCCGCCTCCAAAATTTACGATTTCCTGTGGGACGACTTCTGCGACTGGTTCATTGAGCTTGCCAAGATCCGCATGAATGGCCCGGACCAGGCAGACGCTCAGAATACCCGGCAGGTGCTCTGCTGGGTGCTGAGCAATACCTTAAAGCTGCTGCACCCCTTTATGCCCTTTATCACCGAGGAGATCTGGCAGAGCCTACCCCATGAGGGAGAAGCCCTGATCATAGCGTCCTGGCCGGTGTATGATGAGGCCCTCCATTTCCCGGAGGAGGAGCGGGAAATGGTCAAGGTAATGGAGCTGATCACTGCCGTGCGCACCCGCCGCAGCGAAATGAATGTGCCGCCCTCCCGGAAAGCTCATTTGTATGTGGAAACCGGGAATTCTGCCGCCTTTGAGGCGGAGCGGGAGGCCATCTGCCGCCTGGCCTATTGCAGCGGGCTGGAGATTGGGGAAAGCTTCTCTGTAGACGGCGCGGTGACGGTGGTTACCGCCGCCTGCAAGGGCTATCTGCCCATGGATGATCTGGTGGATAAAGCCGCTGAGATCGCCCGGCTCACAAAGGAGCTGGAGGGCGCGAAAAAGCAGCTTGCAAATGCGGAGGCAAAGCTTTCAAACGAGACATTTATCGGCAAAGCGCCCCAGAATGTCATTGACGGCGTGAAGGATAACGCCGAAAAGCTTCGGGAAAAGGTGCGCATGATCGAGGAGTCCCTGAAAGCGTTTGATACGGGATGCTAGATGTGGGAAAGTTCTAACGACTAATTGCTAATTACTTTTCCCCATTGACACGCTTCCCTAAAATATTTGTTTCATTCCCTGTAAAATAGCCCTGAAAAGAGCGGACAAGCCGCTTTTTTCAGGGCTTTTTATTTTTGTGAAAAACCAGGTGAAAATCAAAATAAAGGAAGGAATGTGATGACATGAACGTGCAGCTCAGTTACAAGGATGGCGTTCTCACCGCCAGGCTCAGCGGGGAGATCGATCACCACAACGCCAGGGAAATGCGGGAGCAGATCGACGATACCTCCCAGAAGCTGAAGCCCTATTGCCTGCGAATTGATTTTTCAGACGTGCCCTTTATGGACAGCTCCGGGGTAGGGCTGATCTTGGGCCGGGTGCGGCTATATCGCTTTTGGCGGGGGCATGTGGTGCTGTGTGGGCTGTCCCCCTACCTGAATAAAATGGTGGAGCTTTCCGGTATTGAGTCCGTAGCCGCCATAGAGAGGAGGGCGGGCTAATGAGGAAGCCGGTGAATCAAACACAGATCAGCTTTCCTTCCAATTCCGTAAACGAAAGCTATGGGCGAGCGGCGGTATCGGCTTTTTTAGCCCAGCTGGATCCTACCGTGTCCGATTTGACAGAGCTGAAAACCGCCGTTTCCGAAGCGGTGACCAACGCCATTGTTCACGGCTACCGGGAGCGGATCGGAATGGTTTACATAACTGTGAAGATTTTCGAGAACGGAAAGGCCGTGGTGCGGATCCGGGACAGGGGCTGTGGCATCGCGAATATACAGCAGGCCATGGAGCCGTTGTATACCACCGGAGGGGAGGAACGTGCCGGCCTGGGCTTTTCCGTCATGCAAAGCTTTTGCGACAAGGTGCGGGTAACCTCGGCTGTTGGAAGAGGAACCAGCGTGACCCTGACAAAGCTTTTTGAAGCAAAGGCATAGCCATGCCTGCTTATCAAATGAAAAACGATCCGGACTGCTTCGTAGAAGAAAATCTGGGACTTGTACACCTGTGCGCTAAGCGATTTTCCGGAAAAGGCGTGGAGTATGAAGATCTGTTCCAGGCAGGCTGTGTGGGGCTCGTGAAAGCGGTGGAAAATTTCGACCATGACCGGGGTGTAAAATTTTCCACCTATGCTGTGCCGGTCATTTTAGGGGAGATCCGCCTTTTGTTCCGCAACGGAAGGCCGGTTCGTATTTCCCGCAGTATGCAGGACTTGGGAAAACGGGCCAGAGAAGCGGAAGCGGCCTTTCGGGAGGAACAGGGAATAAGCCCCACTGTGGCCCAGGTGGCGGAACGAATGGAAGTGCCGCTGGAAAAGGCGGCGCTGGCTCTTGGTGTTTCACAGGCGCCCGTGTCTCTCAACGGAGACGAGGGCGGGGAACTGGAGATCCCGGTAGAGGCCCCGGAAGAAAAGGTGACGGAGCGCCTTACCCTCTATGGCTTGCTCGGCTCTTTGGAGGAGCGGGACAGGAAGCTCATCGAATACCGGTATTTTCAGGGGAAAACCCAAACCGTCACCGCTGGTCTGCTGGGCATGACCCAGGTGCAGGTCAGCCGGAGAGAAAAAAAGCTGCTGCTCTATCTGCGGCAGGAGCTGATAGAAAAATGAAGTAAAAAAGGAGTGGATGTTTTAGATTTCCACTCCTTCGTGCTCTAAATATTCAGCGGCTTTCAGGCAAAGCGGACGCTCCATGCGGAGTGCTAAAAAGTCTTTATCGCCGGTTATGATGATATCCACATCTGCCACAATAGCAGCGTTCAAAATAGGCTGATCCTTGGCGTCCCGTATCAGTTTTTCGGCATGATCGACAGCGGGGATCAACTCATAGGATAGTTCAGCTAAAAGGACTTCTGCATCCGGAAGAAACTGGGGCGCCTTGCGATTCAGTATATCTCGTAATTCCGAGATGTTGCGGTCACAGAAAACAAGCTCGTGGTACTGTGAGGCATGGAGAAGCGCCTTTGCGGGCTTTGAGTTTGGAAAGAAGAGCTGAAAATAAAATGTTTGTGTCTGCCAGTATTTTCAAGCCTTCTTCCTCCCGTAACGTACTTCATCAACCAGAGCCTGCACATCCTCATCGTCCTTAACGCCAAGTTGGTCAGCCAGGCCGTCAAAGGCTTTCTGTGCCTTATAGATTGCCTGCTCGGATGCATTGTGCAGTGTGATCTCCCCATCAGGTTTTTGAAGGAACAAAATTTTATCACCGGCTTTTGCATTGAGCTGGCGGCGAATTTCAATGGGGACTGTGATCTGTCCGTTAGCAGAGATTTTCGCAAGATTCATAGTACAATCTCCTTTTTTCTAATTTCCTCGTTATTGTACCATATAATT
>CAMVYG010000026.1 GCA_947171615.1 uncultured Clostridia bacterium | reverse complement strand
ACAAAAACGGTGTGTGAAAAAGCATTTTTCACACTACCTCTTGTTCTCAAAAAGTATTATTCCAACACTTATTGCGATATTGATGGTTGTTCTTTTCTCTCCGCCCTATTATACTGGAATTACAATAAAAGAACAAGTGTCGGTTTAATAGCTGTCATTGTTCAGGAAAGGGAGAACCGGAGTATGACAAGCGAAAAAATGATGAAGGAAGCGCCTGTGTGGAAACTGATTTTGACGATGGGACTGCCCGTGGTGGTAGTGATGATCGTCAATGTGCTTTACAATATGGCGGACGTATTCTTTATGGGCCAAACCGGGGAAACTCTGCAAGTGGCGGCTATTTCCCTTTCGGGCCCGGCCTTTAACATTTTTACCGGCATGGGAACGCTGTTTGGTTCCGGCGCCTGCACTGCCATCGCCATGGCTTTAGGGAAGGGAGACCGGGACAAGGTAAAGTATTACAGCTCCTTCTGTGTGTGGGGTTCTGTAGGCGTGGGCGTGATTTTGGCAGCAGCCATGCTGGCTTTTATGAAGCCTCTGCTGGGGATGATGGGAGCCGACAGTGAAACTATGGGCTATGCCTCCACTTACCTTACCATCGTGGCCCTGGGCTCTCCCTTTATGATGTTCAGCGGCGCGTTGGGAAATGCCGTTCGCGCAGACGGCTCCTCCGGAAGCGTCATGGTGATCAGCCTGGTGGGGACGTTTGCCAATATTCTTTTAGACCCTCTTTTCATTCTGGTGTTCCGCTGGGGCATTGCCGGCGCCGCAGCTGCCACAGTGCTGGGAAATGTGATATCCAGTGTGCTGGTGTTCCGGCACATCCGTAAAAGCGACTGCTTTTCCATTTCACCGAAGTATTTTACTCTGCGCAGGGAGATAGCTCTGCGTACCCTGGGCTTTGGCCTGCCTATGGCGGCCGGTACGGTGCTGATGTGCTTTTCCTCCATGTTCAGCAACCAGCTTCTGGTAAAATACGGCAATATCGCCGTGGCGGCAAACGGTGTAGCGGGGAAAGCCGGTATGCTCACAGGCATGATCGTTATGGGAGTCTGCATGGGAATCCAGCCTGCCATTTCCTATGCCTTTGGTGCGGGAGATCAAAAGCGGCTGCGGAAGATCCTGATGGGAACAGGTGTGGCGGCTACCTTGGTCAGCACCGCTCTGGGAGCCGGATTTCTGCTGGGCAGGGAAGCTTTTGTCACTACGTTTTTGGATGACCCCCAAGTACTGGAATATGGTAAGCTCATGGTGGTTGGCAGCATGGTCGCCAGCCCGCTGTATGGGATTTATCAGCTCTGCTCTGTTTATTTGCAGGGCACAGGAAAGGTCTCCTTCGCCACTTTGACCGCCCTGCTGCAAAAGGGTATCTTTTTCCTGCCGGTATTGTATCTGCTGGAAGGGGCCTTTGAACTGATGGGTTTGATTTTTGCCGGAGCCGTTACCGATGTGCTTTCCATAGCGGCAGGTGTGGCGCTGTGCCTGATTTGGGCAAGGCAGCAG
The DNA here is from genome assembly GCA_947171615.1 of uncultured Clostridia bacterium. Lineage (GTDB taxonomy): Bacteria > Bacillota > Clostridia > Oscillospirales > Acutalibacteraceae > Acutalibacter. The sequence goes on along the minus strand of CAMVYG010000026.1, from coordinate 14,763 downwards.
AAAAGGGCGGAAACAGCAAAGGAACCGGTAAAAGAACTGCAATCCGGCCTTTGCGGGGAGGCGCAGGCTTAGGAAAGGTGAATTTTCCTTGCTTTTCCCTTTATCCTGTGCTAGAATACAAACGGGAACGGCGGAGAATCCCGATTCTGATTTTTGATGGAAACGAAAGGAGCTGTTGTGTTATGAAATTTGTGTTTGAGGGTGCTGTACTCTAAATTTCATAGGGGCGGGGCGTACCCCTGCCGCTGAAAGCGACCTTTCGTGAAGTTTTATACGGTGTGTCAAACTGACAGGCCGCGGTAAGCAGCATGGAAAAGGCTGCTTGCCGCGGCATTTTTGCGCCTGTTAGTTGTTAGCTGTTAGTCGCTAGTTGTTAGAACAAGGGCATGGCACTCACTGTCATCCTGAGCGGAGCGAAGGATCTCGATAATATCCCAACCAGCGGTGCAAAGCTTTTTGCTCTTTCTAACAGTTAACAGCTAACTAACAATTTTATCCGGCAGCTGAAATCTTACGGTGTATCATTTGAAAAGGAGTGATGCTTTATGAAATATCTCAAGCTTTCAGGAACTTTCTTATTCAAAGCACAGGAGGAATTTCATGATCGATTTAAAAGAATACGGGCTTATTCCGGAAACATATCAACTGGAAACCGAAAAAATTGCCAGGGTAACTGCCGTTCATAAGGAGCGGTATGAGCTGGTTTGTGAACAGGGGGAATGCTGCGCTCGGCTGAAAAGCGCTGTCTATTTCGGCATGGGAGCGGAGGATTTCCCCACGGTGGGGGATTTTGTGGAGCTTGCCTATAACCCTGTGGGAGACAGCGTGATCCTGCGCACCCTGCCGCGCCGAACCTTCTTTTCCCGGCGGGACCCCACGCCGGGGCGTCCGACAGAGCAGGCGGTTGCCGCTAATTTTGACACGGTATTTGTGGTGCAGTCTCTCAATGAAAATTTTAATATTCCCCGCTTGGAGCGGTATCTTGCCCAGGCGTGGCAAAGCGGCGCGGAACCGGTAGTGGTGCTGACAAAGGCAGATCTGCCAGGCGATCACGCCACAGAGCTTGCGGCGGCCGAGAAGGCGGCGCAGGGAGTGCAGGTGATTGCCGTCAGCGCGAAAACCGGGGAGGGGATAGAGCTGCTGAAGCCCTATCTGCTGCCGGGAAAGACTTTGGTGTTTTTGGGCTCCTCCGGCGTGGGGAAATCCAGCCTTTTAAACAGGCTTGCGGGAAAAGAGCTGATGGAAACAGGGGCGATCCGGGAGGAGGACGGCAGAGGCCGCCATACCACGACCCACAGGCAGATGTTTCGCCTGCCCTGCGGCACACTGGTGATTGATACCCCCGGCATGCGCCAGCTGGGAATATGGGACGTAAGCGAGGGTCTGGGAGAAGCCTTTCCGGATATCGAAGCTTTTTCCAAACAGTGCAGGTTTTCCGATTGCCGCCATGAAGCAGAACCCGGCTGCGCTGTGTTGCAGGCAGTTGCCGATGGTCAGCTCTCTCCGGAGCGGCTGGAAAGCTACCGAAAGCTGCACCGTGAAGCGGCGGTATCCAGAAGAAAGGAAAAGAGAAAGAAGCAGCCGGTGAAAAAACCGGGGAGAAAAGGGAAAACGGGGCGATAGCTTCCGCAAGAAAAGACGGGCCGGAAGGTGAGTTCCTTCCGGCCCGTTTCCAATGCTTATGTGGTATCAGGTCTGCCTGATCACTTCTTTGCAAATACCAGCATATTGCTCATAGCCCGCCCTGCGGGAACCACTGCCGCGCCTTGCAGATACAGGGCACAGGAAGCGCCGCCGTCCAGGTTCATGGCAGTCTGGCAGCCCAAAGCCGCCATGGCGCTGCCCAGCTGGCTTAGAGTGCAGGAGGCGTGAGCAATGACGACTGTGCCGTCCTTCTTTACGCCAATGGCCATTCTGGCGGCGGAACCGCCGGTTACATGGGTATCGGTAAAACCCTCCTGCTTGTAGGTGGAGGCGTTGCCGTATGGCTTGCCGTTCTTTACAACGGTGGGGCCGCAGCTCAGGGCGGTAACAACATCCTGGGTAGAGCAGCCTTCATATTTCACGGAAACCTCCAGCTTATCTCCTACCTGGCAGCTGCCTACCAGCGTATCCCACTGAGAGCGCATTTTACGTTCGTACAGCACAAAGCCGGTCTGGGGAATGGGCACGTCCTTCGCGTTGTGATAAACTTTTGTAACGATACCGTTTGCGTCGGCTACAGCGGCGTTTAATACTGTGCCGGGGATCTTGCTGCCGAAGGCCTTCGTGGCGATCATTTTTGTTCCATCGGAAACAGAAAGATTCAGGCCGATCTGGTCGGTGCCGGGAGCTTCAATGACTTCGCCGTCCCGGGTGTGGGTTACGCTCTGCAAAATTTTGCAAAACTCAATGGAGGCTTTCCCGTTGGAATCCACTACAAAGGTGGGCTTATAGGGAGCAAAGGTGTTATCCAGGCGGAGGATCTGGCCGTTATTGATAAGCGTGGAATAGGTAGTCAGATAATCGCTCTGATTGGGGGAATAGCACTGATAAAACGCGCCGTTTACTGCCACATAAGCCCCCGTGCGCTTGGCAATGCCTGCTGCGCTTTCGGTGCTGTACAGCTTATTGTTTGCCAGTACGGCCTGGGCAGTGTATCCGTTTTGCGGGTTAAATTCCACACCGGTCACGCTGACGCCCCCGGCGCTTTTGCTGAATTTTGTGGGCGCCTTGAAGGGATCGACCGGGTCGATATCGGTGGGGTCCTTATCAGGAATAACAATGCTTTGATCTACCGTGTGTTTTACAAGGGTGCCCTGAGCGTTTTTAAATACCTGGGCAACCTCGGCACGGGTGGCGGTGCTCTGGGGCTTCAGATAGGATCTGCTGCCCTCTGTGCTGCCGTTGATGATCTTGTGATGGGTAGCCCATTTCATGCCGGTTTTCGCATAGTTTGAAACATTTGACTTATCGGGGAAGGCATGGAAGGTGGTGTTGGAGTAAGATACGGTATTGCCGGTTTTGGCGGCGTAATCGTAAAAGATTTTTGCCATCTGCTGGCGGGTGACGGGGGTGTCGGGGCTGAACTTGTTATTGCCCACGCCGTTGATCAGGCCCATTTGATAGGCCCATTCAATGGGAGCTGCGTAGTAAAGGTTTGCATTTACATCGGTAAAGCTGGCCTTTCCTGCCCAATCTTCCTTATTGTAGTTTTCTGTAGCGTTGGCAAGCACCGTAACGAACATGCCGCGGGTCATGGCGGCGTTGGGAGAAAAGGTAGTTTCGCTGGTGCCGTTGAACAGCTTGTTCTCATAGGCATAGGTGACAGCGCCGTTGTACCATGCTCCGGAGGGAACGTCGGTAAAGGGCAGTTCCGCCGCAGAAGCGCTCAGGGGAAAAACTGTGAGTACCATTAGTACAGCCAGAAGAAGGCTGAGTATTTTTGTGCGAGTCTTTTTCATGTAAAATACCTCCTGCAATTTTGAAGTACAGATTTCTTTTTCCTTGCCTCCTTGAAGAATCATATTTATTATACGATTCTGAAATGGTTTTGTAAAGATTCTTCCCGGAAAAGTCTGTTAGTCAAAAGAGCTGCATAGAAATCAAATAAGAGGGGGGATCATCTTGCGAAACATGCAGAAATGGTGCAGGGCCCTGGTGCTGTTTTGTATCGGAGGCGTGCTGTATGTATTGATCGAAGAAGTCGCCAGAGGGCGTTCTCATTGGAGTATGCTGCTGTTAGGCGGGGCGTGTTTTGTGCTTATCGGCGCGATCAATGAGAAATTTTGCCGGAATATGGGGCTTTTGTGGCAGATGCTGTTAGGCGGCGGGATCATTACGGTTTTGGAGCTTATCACAGGACTCTTTGTCAATGTATGGATGGGGTGGAACGTGTGGGATTATTCCAATATGCCGCTGAATCTGTGGGGGCAGATCTGCCTGCCCTATTCTCTGCTGTGGGCAGCGATTTCCCTGGCAGCGGTTTTTCTGGACGACTGGCTGCGCTGGAAGCTCTTTGACGAACCCCAGAGGAAGTATAGGCTTTATTAGAATCTCTGGGCCGCGTAAGGATACGTACTATATACTGCTGCACTTACTGTTGCTTTGAACGAAATGAATAGTCTTGATTGGAACAGAGGAGAAATTATTCTGAAAAAGGGGAGGTTGCTTACCGATTGATCGCAGTTTAAGGAGTTGGTTTGTAAAAATAGAAAAGCAGCGCATATTTTTTCTCCATTTGGATTTTAAATATGCGCTGCTTTTTCATTTTGGCTGTCAAAGGCGAAATACAGTTACAGCATTTCTTTTAACTTTTTTATAAAGTAGCAAAAGTTATCGAAGGAGACCTCCGGTGGGATCAGGTGATCAGGAGCGGGGATATACCGTATACCGGGCCGGAACATGCCGGACACCCGTTCAAGCTCTGCATCGATGGCCGCAGGATCCTTCCATAAGGCCTGCTTATTAATCCCACCCATAATGCAGAGATCGGGATATTCTTCCGCAAACCGGTTGACATCGCAGCCTGCCTGCACTTCAAAGGGGAACATGCAATTCACCCCGGCGCTCATGAAAAGAGGGATCAACTGAGAGCAATCTCCATCGGTATCTACTGAAAAAATGCGAATTTGATGAGTATCCGCAAAATTCCGTATTTTTTGATAATTGGGAAGCATGAATTCCTTTATCATGGCAGGGGAAATGAGAGAACCGGTTTTCCCGGACATATCCTCCCAGATATGGATGGCGTCTATCTGAATTTGCTCGGTGACTTTTTCATAGATCCGGATCCAGAAATCTGTAAGGTAGTCCATCATTTCATGGATCAGATCCGGCTGCGTATAAAAGGAAACCAGCAGTTCCTCTGCGCCCATCATATCCCGGAGCGTCCCGAACAGCCCATACGGATAGGTGCCGAGCTGTAAAACGGCATCGGTGTTTTGATATCGTTCCGCAAGATCCTGCGGCACCCGCCGGGGATCGTCTGGATCCAGGCGTTTTTTTAATTCCAGCCAGCTTTCTCTGTCTTTTACCGGGTATTCCAGATATTTGGGGATCGTGGAGCCGTCTATCATTCCTTCCTGTAAAATTCCGCGTTCGTCCCGGAAAATCTTAGTGTGCTCCCTGATTTCTATTTCTTCATACGGGAACTTGGGAAGATATCCAAGATCAATGTCTACTACCTGAATGCCGGTATCAAACCCAAAGTATTCTCTCCAGTCGCCGGTCATCCCCTCCTTGTGCCACCGGTCGATGGTTTCGTCCCAGGGAGTAAAATAAAAGAAAAGGGGCTTTCGGTCTATGGGCTTTCCCTCAAAAAGAGAGAGGATCCTTTCTCGGTTATTCATCTGATCAGCTCCTTCTAATGCAGATCACTGCTTTATTTTGTTCCAGGGTAACAGGCACGGTGTATTCTTTTGATCTGTTCTGGAATGAGAAAACCTGTGGGGAAACAGTCTGACCGTTCACTGTGATAGATACAGACTGCCGATAGGCGCTTCCGGTCACAAGCTGAATGGTATAGTCGGAGAGATCGCCGCAGAGCTCGACGGTTTCCCCGTCCTTATCCCGCCGGATGGACATAGACAAGTTCTGCTTTCCCACGGGATAATTCTGAATGCTCAGGTGATTTGCAGCTGACGGAAGATGGGGAGCGATCCGGAGCAGACGGTTGGGACGGTCCGTGCGAATGCCAAATAAATAGGAGAACAAAGAATAACCGTTGATCCCGCTTTCCCATGGGCGCAAATTCCCTCCCAGGCGGCAATATTCGCCGTCCCGGAAAAAGTAATATTCAGAAAATGCTCCGGAGGTGGAAGCAAACTTTTTGTAATCCTCAAAGAAGCTGTCGGCTTCCGGAAGCTGGAAAGCGGCGGCATTATACAGAAGGTAGCCGATATCGCCTCCTGCGCACAGGTTGAATTCGGGTACGATCTGAAGATGAGGGCTGACCAGCTTTTCCAGCACAGCAAGAAAGCTTTCAAAGCTGTGTGAATGATGGGGATCTGCATACTGGAAAAAGAGAGGATGGCACAGCAGATCCAGGGCGGGCCTTGCGTCGATCTGATCCTCTTTTCTGGAGAACAGATAATGCCCTTCTTTTTCCAGCCACATGCGATTTTCTACAGCGTCCCGGCAGTTCTTGGCCCGCTGGGCATAGAGCTTGTGATCCTCCTCATACCCCAGCTTTTCGGTAATTTCACAGATGAAATCGCAGGCAGCGGCATACAGAAAGCAGGAATCAGACATTTCTTCGTGGAACAGCGGCGTGCTTTCAGGGAAGTTGGTGTAAGATTCGTCCCCTTCCGTACCAATGGTGTGGTGGGCGGTTTTGATTTGAGATTCCAGGTTATGGATCAAGTGGGGATACAGCTCCCGGATCAGTTCCAGATCGTTGCTCAGGCGATAGTAATCTCTCGCCATCAAAATAAAATACGAGGGGACCTCGGCGTTTTTGTGGCGGGAAGGCACCGGTTTGAAATCGGGGCCGGGCTGATACCCAAAGGATTCTATGTCATAGGCGTTTTGCAGATCATAGGTAGTTTGGCAGACATGGAAAAACCAGAGGATCTTTTTGAGCATGGGCAGGTTTCCCATGCCGTAATAAAACACAAAAGAGCCATAAATATCCCGGTTATAGGACATGGGGTACATGACCGGCTGAGCCAGCACGCCTCCTGATTCAGAAGTGTTGGAGCGGATCAGAGAATCAATTCTCTGGAACAGGAAGGGAATCAACTCACAGTCGCTTTCAATGAGGGGCATTTGATCTGATGCGTCAGGCTGCCGCGATGCTTCGCCGGCAGGGGAAGGAACAGATTCCTCCACGGTAAAGCCAAATCCAAACAGGATCTGAGCGGACAGGCTTTGATCCAATGGGATCTGGAAGGAAGTGTCCGTCATGTTTTGGACAGAAGGAACAGCGGATACCGTTAAATACCGCTCGTGCATAAATCCATAATCCAATTGGTTTCCATAGCCGCAGGCCCAGTCGTCGTACATGGGCTTGTGCGCTGGGATCCGGAAGGTGATTTTGGAGGGATCGAAAACTACATGTTCTTCATAGAGCAGAGGCTTTGTGATCGATTTTGGCATGGGAAGATAGGAACCGTCAAAGTCGCAGTAAGTCAGGTTCCGGCGGTCATACTGATAGCGGACGGTGAGCCTCGGATCTTCCATGATCGCTTCCTGCTTATTCTGCACGGAGATCTGCCGAACGATCACATCCTGATGGGGACGAACCGTATCCCGAATCTGGATTTTTACACAGGAATCCTCCAGCTCGTTGAGAATACTGTCCGATTCATATCGAATCGACTGCTTCATTCCGGATTCAAATCCGCAAACACGCTGTGTTCCGTTTAAGGTGTACTCCAAGGTAATGGTAAAGCCATATGCAAAGTGATTGAACCCGTAGACCGGACCGTTTAAACATACGATACTGTGAAACGGAATCGGCGTTTCATACCGGTCGCATGTTTTGGCGCTGCGGTCCAGCTCAAAATCAGAGCCTTCCACTAAATAGCAGCGTCCGTTTCCCAGCATAAATCCATCTGTTTTCTGCATGAAATTCTCTCCTCTCCCGCAAAGGGGCTCTCTAAGAGGAATTCTAGCAGTGAGAAATCAAGGAAACAATACCTCAATCCCCGCATTTCTTCCCCTGTTTTAGCAAAATGGGGAGAACGGACGAGCTTTCAGAGAACGTTTTTCTGTCAAATATCGTTGCGGTACTCATTGGGTGTTTTGTTGCAATACTTTTTGAACAGCTCGGAAAAGTAAGCGGGCTTATGATAGCCCACCAATTCGGCAATTTCATAAATTTTCATATTGGTGTTTTTCAGCAGGATCTTGGCGGATTCCAGCCGCTTGATGGTCAGAACGTCGTTGAAGCTGCTTCCCAGCTCCTGGCTGAACAGACGGCATATATGGTTGGTGTGGGTATGGGTATATTCCGAAAGATCCTTTAGGGTGATATCGGAGAAATAGTTTTGCTCAATGTAACTTAGGCACTCGTCTACAATGCGGCTGTGGGTTTGGGGAACTGCGGCAGGTTGCGGAGAAACAGAGGCTGTGTTGGGCTGTGAGAGCATTCGATACAGTCGGGCAAAATAATTGGCGATGCTGAACTCTTCATCGGACTTCAGAATATAATTGTCGATCCCCGCCTCTATTCCTTTTCGGGCATAAGAAAAGTCGCTGTATGCGCTGATGAGAATCACCTTGATCTGCGGATACAATTTATGCACTGTATGGGCCAGCTCCAAGCCGTCCATGACCGGCATCTGAATATCGGTCAGAATAATATCGGGGGAATGATCCGGGATCAATTCCAACGCCTGTTTTCCGTTGGATGCAGTGGCGCAGATCTCATATCCAAGCTGCTCCCAGTGAATAAAAGTTTGAAGGAATTTCTGCATCATCAATTCATCTTCAACCAATAAAATTTTATAGATTTTGCGCTGGGAATTCATAGTGGTTCCACTCCTTTTCGGAAAGCGTGCTTCCTAAATGATAGTTTATTTGGTGCTAATGGTCAACAATATTTTGAAAAAATTTGTTGTTTGTAGGCAACATGCTAATATTGTGGACGAAATGTGAAATTAGGGGCATTGTTTTGAAAAGCCTGCCTCCGTATAATTAGCCCATACTCACAAATTGCACGATAAAGTCGGTGTGAGATCAATCTGAAACGGAGTGTGATGTTGTGTGAAAAAGGCGTCTGTATGGCTGAATTTGAAGCGTTACCGATATGTCTACCTGATGTTGGCTATCGTATTGGTCTGGTACATTGCTTTTGCTTACGCTCCCATGTTCGGACTGATCATGTCCTTTGAAAAATTCAGCTTTGCCAAGGGCTTTTTCGGCAGTGAATTAGTAGGACTGAATAATTTTAAGATGTTGTTTTCGGATCGTTATTTCGTACAAGCATTCAAAAATACCTTTGCGATCTCCTTTTTGCGGATCGTGTTTGAATTCCCCATTCCGATCATTTTTGCTTTTATGATCAACGAGGTCAGATCCAAGCCGTTTCGCAGTGTAATTCAAAATATCACCTATTTTCCCCATTTCTTCAACTGGATCGTGTTCGGCGGTCTCATCGGGTCGGTACTGGCGCTGGACCGCGGCGTAGTCAACGGGATCATTCAGCTGTTTGGCGGTTCGCAGATAGATTTTCTGGGGGACAGCCGATATTTCAGAACAATTTTGATTGTTACCAATTTACTGAAAGAGGTGGGGTGGAACTCCATTATTTACATTGCCGCCATTCAGGGTATTAACCCCACGTTATATGAATCGGCTGATCTGGATGGAGTGAACCGCTGGCAGAAGATTCGGTATATTTCTCTGCCGGGAATTGCTCCCACCATTTCCATTATGTTCATTCTGTTTGTGGGCGGAGTGTTCACCCAGGGTTTTGACCAGGTTTATAACCTTTATAGCCCGGTGGTGTATGACAAAGGAGATATTTTGTCCACCTACATTGTGCGAACTCTGAAAGAGGTGCCGAATCTCGGTGTTCAGGCTGCCGCTGGATTTATCAATTCCGTGATCAGCATGCTGTTTTTGCTGGTCAGCAACTGGGTGGTCCGCCTGATGGGACAGGAAAGCATTTATTGAGGAAAGGAGCAGGTGTGTAGAATGAAAGTGCGAAAGGTTACACTCTTTGATGTGGTGTCCGGTATTGTTTTAGCTCTCTTGGCCCTTGTGCTGCTTGTTCCATTTTGGCAGATGATCGTGGTTGCTTTTTCGACCACCGAGGGATATGTGAAATCTACCTATCACCTTATTCCAACCAGCTTCAGTGTAGATGTGTTTTCCCAGTTGTTTTCTTCTTCTGAGATCATGAAGGGAATGCTCATCAGCCTGATCAATGTGCTTTGCGGATGGCTGGGCGGCCTGATCCTGTGTGCTATGGGCGCCTATGCTTTGACAAAGAAAAATATTATCGGCAGAAAATTTATTTTCAATTTCATTATTTTTACGATGTTCTTTAACGGGGGAATTATTCCCCTTTATATCTGGCTGAAAAAGATCTATATTACAGACACGATCTTTTGCCTGTTTCTGCCGACCCTGATTAGTACCTTTTATCTTCTGCTCCTGAAAAATAGCTTTATCAGCATTCCGGCGGAAATGGAAGAGGCGGCCCTGATCGATGGGTACAACGAAATGCAGATCTTGTTTAAAATCATCATTCCTGTATCAAAGCCGGTCATTGCGGCAGTCAGCCTGTTTTTGATCGTACAGTACTGGAATGACTACTATAATGCCATGATGTTTATGAACAAACCCGACCTCTACCCACTGGGACTGATCTTGCGAAATGTCATTATCAGCAAGCAGGCTTTGCTGAGAACCCCGGTGGCGGCGGGTGCTGTGCTGCCCAGCGAGCAGTATAATATGGCATTAACCATGATAGCTATGCTGCCTATTTTGGTTTTGTATCCGTTTGTACAAAAGTATTTTGTCGCTGGTGTTATGATCGGCGCTGTAAAAGAATAGAGAAGGGAGGGTAGAGGGATCTTTTTTATCAGGAAAAATATAAACAACATTGAATGGAGGATCTTTTATGAAACGCATTTCAGCAGTATTGTTAGCAGTTCTTCTGGCGCTTTCTACAGCGGCCTGCAGCACTTCTGACAGGGGAGGGTCAAGCACCCCTCCTAAAACCGAATCGAAAGTTGAATCAAAGGTTGAATCGCAAGAAACGGCAAAAGGCAGCGAAGAGCCGAAAACCGTAAAGATGATGGCGGATGGTATGGACGACAAGGCCATTTCACAGTGGAAGCTGCTGGAGCCGGAACTGGGCATGGAAATCGAATTTCTGACAGCCCCCGGCGATCAATTCGCCCAGAAGGTGAACACCATGATGGCAACTGGCGAAGAAGCTGACCTGATCACCTGTGAAGACTCCCTTCCCTGGAGATCTTGGGCAGAGGACGAGCTGCTGATAGACCTGGATGAACTGATCGATCCGGTGGATCACATTTATGTCGAAAAGATCACATCCAGCGATCTTTTCAAAGGCTATCTCAACGACGGAAAGCGTTATGTGATCCCTAACGCTCATCACGGCAATGACTGGACCATGGTAGTTCGGAAAGATATTATGGAGAAAATCGGAAATCCCGAGATCAACACCATGGAAGAGTATTACGACGCCATGGTGAAGGCAAAGGAGATGGGCTATATTGGCGTAGGCTTCAGTTTGGATGATGGGCTGGTCAAGCTGCAGACTGCCTTTCAATTCTTCTCTTACTTCGGCGGCGGTGGAATGAAGCCGGACGGACGTTCCTTTGATATCAACAATGATGTGGTGACCGATCTGTCTGTGTCAGACGGCACCAAGCAGACCCTTTTGTTCCTCAACAAGCTGTACAGAGAAGACCTGATGAATAAGGACTACGCTACCATTAAAGATGGCTTCCTGTCTACTTATGTGGACGCAGGAAAGGTGTTCAGCTTATTTACTCCGGCGGGAAATATTCCGATGGCTAATGAGAAAATGCAGACATTGGATCCTTCTTTTGAATATGAGATCATTCCCGCCATCGGTGCTGACCGTCCTGAATTTCGTCCGATAACACAGGGCTTTAACATGTGGAAGGTTTCTCTGATTCCGGCTACTGCCAAAAACCCCGCAGGTGGCTTGAAGTTGTTCGAACTGGCCAACAGCCGCACAGGCAGAGAAATTCTGATCGGCGGCGAGAAGGGCGTTACCATGACGGAGGAAGGTTTTTCCGAAGACGGTGTGTTTACTATCATTCCCGAAAACTGTGAAAAGGTTTGGGGTAACGCAACCGGTATTTCACCCCGTTGGTGGGGGTTGATGTCCACAGTTTACGGCTACATTCCCGTAGAGGAATACGATACCTACGAAGAGGCCTATGCCAACGAAATGATCTTCTCCACCAGCCAGGATGTGGAGTCTGACAATCCGTTTTCTAACAGAAACGTGATCGAGGCCGGCCGTCCTTACGGCGGTGTGAATGTGCTGAGCGAAGTTGCACTTCCCATCGAATCTGAGGTTCGTCCAAATTTAAACAATATCAAGGGCGAGTACTGGAACAAGATCATTACGGCTCCCAGCGAGGAAGAGGCCGAAAAGCTTTGGGAAGAGTTCGTTCCCCAATGGGAAGCTGGCGGCGGAACAGACTATGTTGCTGCATACCAGGAATACTATGATGAAAACTGCAAATAATCTGACATAAAATTAAGATTGGTGCAGAGCGTTAAAGAAACGAGATAGGGACAGGATTATCCCCGCCGATCGGTGGGGATAATCTGTTTTCGGGGGGACTTTGCAGCAGAGGAAGAATTCTGACCATGGCAATTACTGGTGAGCAGCGTTTACCGGATGGGCATGTATTGTGCTAGGTGAGATCAGAGCTTTCCTCAAAACAGCAGCTGTGAGAAAGCGTAGAAAGTGAATTATGAAAAAAGGACGATCCTTAAAAGAGAAATATGTTTTTTTAGGCATGATATTGATTTTGAGTTCCATTTTGATCAGTACCGGCAGTAATTTTATGTCCGATTTGTTTCTCCTGCGGAAAAAGGCTCAGGATAATATCAATGTGATGCTGGATGTGGCGGCCGATACTACCAACAGCGTGTTAGACAACATTACCCGAATGATCAATTCAGTTGAAAAACTGGATTCCTATCATCAAATCAAGCAGATTCCCAGAGTGGGATATGAATTGAATCACCAGATTTCCCGGCTTACAAATGAGCTCAACACCATGGTAATGACAAATAGTGATATTGAGATAGTAGCTGTAGATTATCGTTTGCAAACGGTTCACTCTGGATTTTTGAATTCGGATTATTACACTTGGATCAAACGGCTGCGCCAAAACAGGGAATACGGAAACGATCAGAGATATCTTTTACAAATTGCGGAGATCGGCGGACAGCAACGCCTTGCTGTGATCGCTCCGCGGGAAGACGCGGTGATCTCGGTTTTAGTATCTCAAGAGCTGGAAAACCGTCTGGACTTTTTTGAAAGGGATCTATCGATTCGTCAAAATGATGTGGAGGCAGTATTGGGATCAGAAGGCAGCGGTGAAAAACTGCGGCTGTCAAAGCCTCTGAAACTGCCGGGGTGGGAAATTTCCTGCGCCTATAATGTATCCTTTTTGAAAAGCTATGGCTGTTATTTTTGCTTTCTCGGAATTTCCTTTGTTCTGTATCTTTTTATCGCTTATTTTGTGCTGCGCTGTGTCAGCAGCTATGTTTTTGATCCTATCCGTTCCCTCAGTCATCAGGTGGTGGAGCTGGACCCGGTCGATCTGGATTCCAGGATCGATATTCCAAAGCATACCCATTCTTTTTCCCGCAGCGTATTGCTCAGCTATATGGTGCTTTCCTTTTTGCCGATGCTGGTTATAACATATGTTTCCTATGGGGCAACCCAGAGTATTATCGAAAGGGATATCGGAAATATCGTAGAAAAGAACATTAATATACTTTCCCGGCAAACAGAGACAGCTATTAAAAATCGTTTGGAAACGGCAAATGAAATTGTAATTTCCCATACCACGCAGCGGTTTTTGATAGAGGATCAGCAGGCGCTTAACATTCAGGAAATTTTCCAGATCCAGGAGATCAAAAATGTTACGGTTTACAATTTAGCTCTTTACGATCTGGACGGGATCTGCCAATATTCTTCCATGTATCTGAAGGAGTATGCGCAAAAGCAGCTTCCTGACCGTGAAAATATGCAGAGAAAGCAGATCCACTGGCAGCCGGACGATCCGTTTGGGAACCGCACCATTCGGATCAGTATGCCCATTATCAATATCATGGAAAACAGCGATACTTACGGGAAAAGAATCGGGTATATGGTGCTGGATTTCCTGGAGAACCCTGTAACCGGCGCGTTAGATAGTATTGCCGGAAAATATGGGGGCTACGGAGAAATTACAGACCGTGCCGCTCCTGAAGTACCCCTTCACTCGGTAGGGGATAAAAAGCTTGATATGATCGCCATTTCTCAGAAATTGGACCGCACGAACTGGGTGATGAATTTTGCGATCCCGCATAACCAGTATTATGCCCAGGCCGCAGTGTTTATCTGGGTCGCACTGGTCATTATGATGGTGCTGTGTCTCTTTATCCTGTTGCTTTCCTATTTTTTGTACCGCTATTTCATGGTGAATGTAAACGCCATTCAAAAAGTGGTCGGCCATACAAATATGGGAGATTTGAATATTCGTTTTTATTCGGAGCAAAAAGATGAAATTTATGCTTTGGGGAATGGTATCAACCAAATGCTTGACAGGATCAACCGGTTGATCCTTGAAAAATATGTGATTGAGCTGCGCTCTCAGGAAATTGAACTGAATTTGCTTCAATCACAGATCAACCCTCATTTCCTGTGCAATACCCTTCGCACCATCGAGTATATGGCTTCCACCAACGATCCGCGCACCATGGAGATCATTCAAAAGCTCATTTATCTGTTTCGGCGGTGTACAGAGGTCAGATCCAGGTTAGTTCCTTTGGAGGAAGAACTGAAATACATTTCCTATTATGCGGACATTCAAAAGGTGAGGTTTGGAGAGAAATTCACCGTGTCCTTTGATGTTCCGGAGGAGCTTCGGGAATGCCATGTGCTGCAATTCATTTTGCAGCCTGTGGTGGAAAACGCCATTTATCACGGCTTTAAGGATACGGAAGCTTCCGGAGAGATCATAATATCCGTATCCCTGCAGGAGCATGTTCTGAGGATTGCGGTATCGGATAACGGTGAAGGAATGAGCGAACAGGATCTGGAAC
>CAMVYG010000025.1 GCA_947171615.1 uncultured Clostridia bacterium | reverse complement strand
CCGGAAAAGGGCAGACACAAGAGGCAGCACAGAGGGGTGGCACTGCTCAAAATGCTCAAACACCAGTCCGCTGGTTCCGCTTTTCAGCGCTGCGTACAGATCCTGAATGAACAGCTTTTCTGAACCGGGCTCCCGGTAATTTTCCAGATCCAGCGTGAAAAGCCTGGGGCTTTTCAGCACCCCCTGCCTTCCCAAAGAAGCGGTAATTGCTTTCAGGGCGCTGTGCTTTCCCGTACCCGGCTTTCCCAATACCGCTGCCCGGCACAGCGGAGCATCTTCC
The DNA here is from genome assembly GCA_947171615.1 of uncultured Clostridia bacterium. Lineage (GTDB taxonomy): Bacteria > Bacillota > Clostridia > Oscillospirales > Acutalibacteraceae > Acutalibacter. The sequence continues at coordinate 16,158 of CAMVYG010000025.1, read as the reverse complement.
TCTTTTCCCGCTATAAAAGGGCGCTTGAATGCAATCATCAGCGAGGAAAGGAATTCTTCCTGTCCTATGACAGCTTCTCCCGCTTCCCGGCGGGCTGCCGCAAAGGCTGCTTCCAAATCCTTTTCGCTGCCGGCATTCTGGGCGGAAACGCTCTCCATACCGTCCTGCTGCAAACGCTGCTCCAGGCCCTTCATTTCTGTCTCGGCGTCTCGGGCAAGCTCCTCCAGGTTTTTTCGCAGCGCCTCGGAAATCCCGGCGTTCCCCTGTTCCACAGCGTTTACAGCCTGCTGCGCCTGCCTGCTGTTTTCCAGAGGGTCCCATTCCAGAGAAACAGGCTTGCTTTCTTCCGGCACAGTCGTTTTTTTCTCGGAAGACCCTTTCAGATTCAGCTTTCCATTGCGAAACATGGCCTCCAACAATGCGTCAATATCATTTTTCATGGAAGGCTTCTCCCTTCTTGCTTTCAGATTGTTTTCCTCGGGTCCAGATCCTCTAAAATAGCCCGCAGATCCTCGGCATTGATCTGCCCCGGCGCGGAAGCGGACTGCCCGGCGGCAAAGGTGAGGCAGGAGCCGAACACCGCGCCGCTGACCCGGCTTAGCTTTCCCAGATCTCCCATAGACATGGTGATCACCGGGCCCAGCAGTTCTTTGGCCCGCAGTGTGGCGGACAGCAGCGTCAAAACGTCTCCTGCGCTTTTGGGCATCACCGCCATTTTCGGCAGATCGGCGCCCAGTTCTTTCATTTTTTTCAGGGTATGAAAAATCTCGTCCTCTGACGGCGTTTCCTGGAAGCAGTGGCGGGACATCACCACGCCTACCCCTTTTTGATGAGCCTTTTCCACCAGCCTTCGCACCCGCTCTTCCCCGCAGGAAAGCTCAATATCCAAAAGCTGAAAGCCCCCCTGATCCAGAAGGCCGGACAAAAACGCCTCGTAAGCGTCCGGGGCCAGCTCCGCCTCTCCCCCCTCTTCTCTGGTGCGCACCGTGCAGAGCAAGGGTTTTCCCGGCAGGGTTTCTCCCAAAGCGCGCAGCGCCTCGGAGTAGCTTCCAAAATAATGATCTCCCCGCCATTCGTACAAATCGGTCGGTAAATGCTTTACGGCCCACAGTTCGCTGAGCAGGGCGGGCATTCCGCCGCCTGTCAGCGGAATACAAATTTTCGGCAAGCCTTCTCCAAAACGAAGGCCCGCCAGTTCCACAACCTTCAAATTTATCAACTCCCCGTCCTTACCCTTCCCACTTTTCCATACATTTACACCAGTATACCTCATAGAAAGAACAAAAGTCAATTTTATACCGAAAGCAGATTTTCCGGAACAGCGAATCGCCAACTTTTTTCCTGTACAATGGGAAAGATTCATGATAAAATAACCGCAGAACGGTTATCAGCGAGAAAATCTGAAGCACGCAGTGCTTCCCTTTTGCTTCGCAGAAGTACCGCCTTTCTCAAAATTAGTTTTTAGCCGTTAGTAATTAGTTGTTAGAAAGAGCATGTCCTTTTCTGATTACTAACAACTAATCGCCAACGACTATCGCCCCCTGTCATTATGCTGAGCAAAATATCCTTCGGATCTTTTGCTTAGTAATGACAGTGTGCGGTGGAGGCCGGCAGGATAAATTCCAGTTTATAAAAATCGATTATTAAAACCACTCTCTACTTTCTATTGTCAGGAGGAAACGATATGCTGAAAAGTCAGGAAGTGCGGCGGGTCGCGCCGGAAATGGATCCCCTGCGGATGGGCATGGGCTGGACAGCTGAGGATCTTGCAAAGCCCCAGATCATCATTGAAAGCACCTACGGGCAAAGCCATCCCGGCAGCGCCCACCTGCTGGAGCTTTCCCAGGCAGCGGCGGCGGGCGCGGACAGCAAGGGGGCAAAGTCCGCCCTCTATTTCGCCACCGATATGTGCGACGGCATGTCCCAGGGACACGATGGGGGCAATTTTTCTCTGGCCTCCCGGAACACCATTGCCGATCTTATCGAAATCCATGTCAGCGCCACCACCTTTGACGCCGGGGTATTCCTTTCCAGCTGCGACAAATCGGTTCCCGCCCAGCTGATGGCCATTGGCAGGCTGAATTTCCCCGCCATTGTGGTGACAGGCGGCGTGATGGAGGCCGGCCCCGATTTGCTGACGCTGGAACAAATCGGCAAATACAGCGCTATGCGGCAGCGGGGCGAGATCACGGAGGAACAGCTCACCTATTATAAGCACCATGCCTGCCCCTCCTGCGGCGCCTGCTCCTTTATGGGCACCGCCTCCACCATGCAGATCATGGCGGAAGCCCTGGGCTTGATGCTGCCCGGCACGGCTCTGATGCCTGCTACCTGCCCGGAGCTGAAGGAAGCTGCCAGAACAGCTGGGGAACAGGCTGCGGTGCTGGCACACTCCGGGCTTACTGCCCGCAGGATCGTTACCAGAGAAAGCTTTGAAAACGCCGTAATGGTACATGCCGCCATTTCCGGCTCTACTAACACCCTGCTGCATTTGCCCGCCATTGCCAGGGAATTCGGCCTCTCCCTTTCTGCCGATGAATTTGACCACATTCACCGAAACGCCCACTATCTTCTGGATATCCGCCCCGCCGGGCGCTGGCCTGCCCAATACTTTTACTATGCGGGCGGCGTCCCCCGGATCATGGAAGAGATCAAATCCATGCTTCACCTGGATGTGCTGACCGTCACCGGAAAAACCCTGGGCGAGAACCTGGAGGACTTACAGAAAAATGGGTACTATGAAAGCTGCGAGCGCTATTTGAAGCAAACCGGGCTTGCTCGCACCGATATTATCCATACCTTTGAAGAGCCTATCGGCAAGCATGGCACGGTGGCGGTCTTAAAGGGAAATCTCGCGCCGGAGGGCAGTGTGGTAAAACACAGCGCTGTTCCGAAGGAAATGCACCGAGCCATTTTGCGGGCCAGACCCTTCGACTGTGAGGAAGACGCTATCGCCGCTGTGCTTCGCCATGATATCCAGCCCGGCGACGGCGTGATCATCCGCTATGAAGGCCCCAGAGGAAGCGGTATGCCGGAAATGTTTTACACCACAGAGGCCATTTCCTCCGATCCGGAGCTTGCCGCCTCTATTGCCCTGATCACAGACGGGCGCTTCTCCGGCGCCAGCAAGGGGCCTGCCATCGGCCACGTGACCCCGGAGGCCGCAGAAGGCGGCCCCATCGCCCTGGTAGAGGAAGGCGACCTGATCGAGATCGATATCCCGGGGCGGGTCCTGCGCATCTGCGGAATTCAAGGCGAGAAAAAGACAGAGGAAGAGATCGGAGCGGTTTTGGAGCAACGCCGGGCTGCCTGGAATCCAAAACCACCCCGGTATCAAAAGGGTGTTTTAGGGAATTTTACCGCTTCCTATCAGGGACAGGGGGAAAACGAGGTATGACCTCCATCACCATAAAGCCCCACCACTTTATCGACATCCTGAAGCTGTACGGCAGCGGACTGACACTGTTTGTACCCGATGAAGCCATGGGACACGATTTTTACCGGATCGGCAACCTGATTTTAGAACGCCCGGAGCTTCCCCTGCGTCTGACAATAGAGGGAGACGATATCTGCAAGCCCTGCCGCTTCTATAAAAACCGCTGTATGGACTCTGTTTCTCATATCTCCGGCTTTACGGAAAAAGACACCTATAACCGCTTATTGGATACCCGTATCATAACGCTTTTTGAACTAAGCGCGCCCACCTATACCGCCGCCGAACTGTGCGAGATCCTTTTCCGAAACTCTGCACTGATTTTTGACGTGTGGCAAGAGGAAAATGAGGAAACCACCAAAACGCGGCACCGGCTCTTTTCAGTCGGGGCGCAACGATATCTGGAGCATGCTGAAAGAATTTTGGAAAATTTTTAATGCTGCTTACAGAAAAATTAGAAAGACCCTGGACGAACCATCTCGTCCAGGGTCTTTTCTGATCTACTGAAATTACTTTTCTTCCTCGCCGTGGTGGCATCCACCGCCGCAGCAGCAATCCTCGTCTTCGTCATAATCGAATTCCAAGCTCTCTCCGCACTTGGGGCAGATAATGCCGTCTTCGTCCAGCATTTCGTCCTCCAGCGGGATCGTAGTGCCGCAGCTGGGGCAGGTTACCTCATACTCGAGATCGTCGAACTCTCCATGGTGGTGATGGCCGCAGCCACAGCCGCAGTCGTCTTCCTCCATGCCGTAGAAGTCTTCTTCTACATTGCCCAGATCTTCATCGATCTCATCCACCTGCTCGGAAAGAAGGTCAAAGCCGTCCTCCAGCTCCTCTACAGAGAGGCACAGATCGTCCAAAAGCTCTACCATGGCGTTCAGCACCTTGGTTTCCTTTGCCTTGGGGTCAAGCTCCAGGCCTTCCATCAGGCCGCGAATGTAAGAAGCCCGTTCTGAATTAGTCATTGCTATTCTCCTTTACTTTCTGCCGGTACAAAAACACCGGCAGCCGCTGCGGCATTCCTGCCGCACTTTTCTCAGGTTTGCAAAGCACAGACATACCTGCTCTTAGTCTGTACCAAAGCGGCTTGGAAATACGCCGATTCTTTTTTAGGCGCGCTCCATATACTCGCCGGTACGGGTATCGACACGGATCATCTCGTTCTCATTGATAAACAGGGGAACACGGATCTCTGCCCCGGTTTCCAGGGTGGCGGGCTTCAGTGTGTTGGTAGCGGTATCGCCCTTTACGCCGGGCTCGGTCTTAACCACTTCCAGCTCCACAAAGTTGGGAGGCTCCACGCCGAACACATTGCCCTTATAGGACTGCACCTGGCACTCCATATTCTCCTTGACGAACTTAAAATTGTCCCCAAGCACACTGCCGTTGATGGGCATCTGCTCATAGGTCTCGTTATCCATGAAATAATACAGATCGCCGTCGCTGTAGAGATACTGCATGTTCTTCCGCTCAATAAAGGCAGTGGGGAATTTGTCATTGGGATTAAAGGTTTTTTCTGTTACGGCCCCGGTGATGACATTGCGGATCTTGGTACGCACAAAGGCAGCGCCCTTGCCCGGCTTTACATGCTGGAACTCGATGATGGAATACACACCGCCGTCCATTTCAAATGTAACGCCGTTTCTGAAATCGCCTGCAGTTACCATAAAATATGACCTCCGAATTTAGATATTAGATGTTGGAGATTAGATATTAGAGAAGGGCTAAGGACAGGGGCAAAAGGACCGCCAAAACGCTCTTCAAAAGTAATACCCAATCAAAATCTGTCCTGATACAAACCGCTCTTTATTCTTGCTAACGCAAGTATACCCTATTTCCGGGCTGATTTCAAGAAAAAGTGGGAAATTTTTCTTATTAGAAAACCTGTACTCATAAAGCAGCAGGTACAAAAGCCCTGAAATTCCGCCGAATCTGCCCCAGCACAGGCTTTTACAGCTCTATCAGCTCCTTGGGAGACTTCGTCAGGCTGCGGCAGCCGTCTGCCGTGATAAGCAGCATATCCTCAATACGCACGCCGTATTTCGCCGGGAGATAGATTCCCGGTTCATCGGTAATGACCATCCCCTCTGCGCAGGGAGTTGCATCATGGGCTGCAAAGCGCGGCCACTCGTGAATTTCAAAGCCCACTCCATGGCCCAGGCCGTGGCCAAAGGTACCGGGATAGTCCTTCTCAATAATATCTCTGGCAATTTTATCCGCCTCACAGCAGGGCATTCCCGGCTTTACCTGATCGATCACCGCCAGATGAGCCCGCAGAACCGTTTCATACACGGCCCGCTGCTCCTCTGACACATGGCCCAAGGCCACAGTGCGGGTCATATCAGAATGGTAGCCGTCCAGCAGAGCGCCGGTATCCATGGTGATAAAATCGCCCTTCTGCACCTGATTTTCCGAAGGAACTGCATGACACTGCGAGCCGTTTTTCCCCGCCGCCACGATCAGCTCAAAGGCCACGTTATCTGCGCCGTTTTTCCGCATAAAAAATTCGATCTCCAGCGCCAGCTCCCGTTCCGTCACACCCTCCCGAATATAGGGCAGAATGTGTTCAAAGGCTGCGTCGGTGATCTCCTGCGAGGCCTCGATCTTTTTGACCTCCTCCGGAGACTTTATCATGCGCTGTTCCCGAATCACATTATCCAGGGACTCGTCCAGCACGGCCTCTGCGCCACAGGACTGAAACGCCTTTTCAAACCGCCTTGCCTGGGCTACGGAAAGCTGTTCCAGTTCCAGATAAACTTCCTTTATTCCGTGCTTTTTCAAAAGCTCTCCCAGCTTGCCGTTCAGGTTGGAAAAACCCACAACTTCACAGTACTTCGCCTGATACCGGGCAGCCTCCTCATAGCGAAAATCCATGAGCAGATAGGCGTTTTCGGATGTAATCAGCAGCGCGCCGTCTGTGGCGGGAAATTCCGTAAAATACCGCCGGTTCCGCTCGGAAAACACCAGGGCGGCCTTTCGGGCGTCGCCGTGAAGCAGCGTTTCCTGCAAGCGCTCTATGGGATTCTTCATATCTGTGCTCCATCCTTTCTTTTTATAGAAGGCTCAAAAGAATCTCAGTCCTTTTCAGCTTCTCTTTCAAATTTTTTACGCAGCCCCTTCTCAAAATGCCTGCGCACCTTAAAGGTAAAGCCATCTTCCTCCTCAATAGGAGAAAGCAGCACAGACTTCATACCGCACAAATTGGCCCCGATCACATCGGTAAAGATCTGATCTCCGATAATGGCGCATTCCCGGCATTTCATCTTCAGCAGGGAACGGGCCTTGAGGTAGCCAAAGGGCAGCGGCTTCATGGCAAAGCTGATGCACCCCAGACCGAATTTTGCGGCGAAGGGTTCCACCCGCTTCTTAAAATTATTGGAAACAATCAGCACCCGAAAGCCTGCTTCCACCATGTGTTGGGCCCACTCCACCGCGCCCGGTATGGGCTGGTGGGAAGTATAGGAAGCAACCGTGTTATCCACGTCCAGCAGCAGGGCCCGAACCCCCAGCCCGGATAAGAATTCCGGAGTCAGGTCCATAAGTCCCCGTTTCACAGCAGTAGGTCTAAAAACAGCCATAAAATCATGTCTCCTGCGGTTCCCAAATTTCGGAAACAAAAAAGCGGGCTTCCGCCCGCTTCCGAAAGTGCATTGTGAGCAGCCTTACTTGTACTTGCGCTTGCGAGCTGCTTCTGACTTTTTCTTCCGCTTGACAGAAGGCTTCTCATAAGCCTCTCTCTTGCGAACCTCCTGAATGACGCCTGCTCTGGCGCACTGCTTCTTAAAACGACGAAGCGCGCTGTCCAGGGATTCATTCTCTTTGATCCGAATTTCAGCCATGTATATCCCTCCCATCCGCCCTAAGGCAGGGGTCTAATGCGTTATATCATACCGAATACAACACAGATAATTATATCGTCCTCCTACAGGATTGTCAAGCCCTCTTTCTTTACATTTTTCCATCATTTCCGCCAAAAGCTTTTTTCAATGAAGCGCTCTGGAGCTTCCGTCACAGAAGCCCATCGCTTTACAGCGCCCATGGCGCAACGTTCTATATTCCCGCAGAAGTCACAGCCCTTCTGTTTGCATTTTACTTTTCGTACCGATAAAAAGCGTTTCATGCTTTTTGTTTCATTTTTTGCGGCAGGGCGCTGAAATATGATTTGGAAAATCTGAAAAGCCGCAATATATCAGCCTATTTACCTCTGTTTTCTGCTGTCCGGTGATATCTGCTATCACCCGCTAAATCACCGCCGCATTCTGCAATCAGGCCATATCTGCATTAGAATTTATATAAAAACTTAAATAATATAAATTTTCTCGAAAAAAGGTATTTCACTTGATTTCTTGTCGAATCGTGGTATAATGATTGTGAAAAATTGGCACGCAAAAAAAGGAGTTCGCAAACATTTTGGAAGAAAAGAAAGCCTTAGCCCATATAGCAGCTGATGGTAGAGAACAAACCATATTAAATCATCTCATCGAAACAGCCCGGTTATGCGCGCGATTTGCTGCCTGCTTCCATGCGGAAAAGCAGGGAGAACTTGCGGGCCTGGCCCATGATTTGGGAAAATATTCCTCGGCTTTTCAACGGCGGCTTTTAGGCGGCCCTCGGGTTGACCATTCCACTGCCGGAGCAGCGGAGTGTGCAAAGCTCGGGCATCCTTACGCAGCATTCGCGGTGATCGGGCATCACACCGGACTGCCAGATGGAGGTGGAATGGGAGACGCTCCCTTGCAGTCTACCTTTTTCGGCAGAATGAATCAGGCGGCCGCTGGGAAACTGGAACCTTATGACGACTGGAGAAAGGACATCTCTTTCCCTCAAATTCCTCCCCTGAACTTTCATGATCCGTTGGAAGCAATGTTTTTCACACGTATGCTTTACTCCTGTTTGGTAGACGCAGACTATTTGGATACAGAAGCGTTCATGAAAGCAACATCTGCCGCCAGAGACATCGGAGATCCCATTGATTTACTGGAACAGCGCCTTTCCCGATTTACAGAAAACTGGTTTCCACCGAAAACCGATCTGAACCGAGAGCGGTGCGCTTTGCTGGGCCAGTGCATTACTCAAGGAGAGCGGCAGAAACCCGGTCTCTTCACTCTCACGATTCCAACCGGCGGCGGAAAAACAGTGGCTTCTCTGGCATTTGCGCTGCGCCATGCGCAGAAAAACGGGCTGCGCCGGATCGTCTATGTTATTCCGTATACGTCTATTATTGAGCAAACCGCTGAGACCTTCCGAACCATTCTTGGGGATCGCAATGTATTGGAACACCACTCCGGTATTTTGTACGATCTGGAAGACGAGGCCAAATCTGATAACGCCGCCCTGGCTCTGGCAGCTGAAAACTGGGATATACCTGTTGTGGTAACTACGGCAGTTCAATTTTTTGAATCCCTGTTTGCCAACCGTTCCTCTCAATGCCGAAAGCTTCATAATCTGGCACAAAGTGTGATCGTTTTTGACGAAGCGCAGATGTTGCCTGTTCCTTACCTGCGGCCCTGCATTTTTGCTGTTTCTCAGCTTGTAAAACGATATGGCGTATCTGCCGTGCTCTGTACTGCCACCCAGCCGTCTTTAGATGATATTTTTTGTGAATTTTTGCCGGACACACCTGCCGTGGAACTGTGTACTCCGGAAAAGATCAGGCAAACGGTGTTCCGCCGGGTCACATTCCGCAAAGCCGGAAAAATGTCTTGGGGAGAGCTGGCAGAGCAGCTAAATTCCCATAAGCAGGCGCTATGTATTGTAAACAGCCGGAAAAGCGCCCAAGAAGTCTATGACCTGCTTGAAAAGGATGGTTCCTTTCATCTGTCCACCTTGATGTATCCCGATCACCGCCGCAGGGTATTAGCGGAGATTCGGTGGCGGCTGACAAACGACCTTCCCTGCCGCGTCATCTCTACTTCTCTCATTGAAGCAGGGGTAGATGTGAACTTCCCTGCTGTATTTCGGGAAGAAGCCGGGCTCGATTCTATTCTGCAAGCTGCCGGGCGATGTAATCGGGAAGGGAAAAAACCACCGGAAGAGAGCATCGTTACAATCTTCCAAGGGCCCAATCCTATCCCCCCGCTGTTTGATATCCCCATTAAGGCAGCTCGCCAGACGCTAAAACAATTTGATAATCCGGAAGATCCGGAAGCTATTCATTTTTATTTTAGGGAACTGCTGCATTTGAAAGGAAAGCAGGCCCAGGACCATAAAGAAATTCTTTCCATTATGCAGGAGGACAGAATGCCCTTTAAAACCGTAGCGGAGAGGTTTCATTTGATCGATTCCGATACCCGAACAGTCTATATCCCGCAAAATGAAGGGAACAAATTGGTAGAACAGCTTCGCGCAGGAGCGTGGAATCGAGCTTTGTTCCGCAGTCTGGGGCAATACGCAGTCTCCATCTACCCACAGCACTTTGAGGCTCTGATGGCAGCAGGAGATCTGGAGCTTTTGAAAGATAAAGCAGCCATCTTAACAAACATGAAATTGTATTCCTCAGATACCGGCCTTTCCCTGGAAGCAGATTTCGGCAAGGATCTGTTCATTTAGCAGAAAAAGTAAGGTCTTTGGGACACAACTACCAAATTAAAAAATTTGAAAGGAGTGAATTCTATGGCGATTTCTTTGGAGGTATGGGGCGATTACGCCTGTTTTACCCGTCCGGAAATGAAAACAGAACGGGTCAGCTATGATGTGATGACGCCCTCCGCCGCTCGGGGACTGCTGGAAGCCATTTATTGGCACCCCGGAATGTGCTGGAAAATCGATCGTATCCACGTTTGCGCACCGATCCAATTTATGAATCTGCGGCGCAACGAGGTAAGATCAACTGTAAGCGCCCGAACAGCCAGAACAGTCATGGAACGGGGACAAGGCGAGCTGTGGATCGCCACATCGGAAGATATTCAGCAGCGGGCCGCTCTGCTTCTCAAAAAAGTGCGCTATGTGATCGACGCCCACTTTGACCTCACAGATCAGGCAACCGCAGGTGACAATCCCGGAAAATTTCAGGACATTACCATGCGCAGGGTCAAAAATGGAGCCTGCTACCATCAGCCCTATTTTGGCTGTAGAGAATTTCCGGCAAATTTCAAGCTCTGTGAACAGTTGCCTCCTTGTCCAGAAGAGCTGCGGGGAGAACAAGACCTTGGGTACATGCTGTGGGATATGGACTATACCGACCCACAGAACATTACACCGCTCTTTTTTCGAGCCAAGCTTCAAAACGGCGTACTGACAGTACCCGCCCGGAACAGCGGGGAGGTGATCGGATGATTTTGCAGGCTCTTGTACAGTATTACGAAACTCTTGCTGCCCAGGGGAAACTGGAACGTCCCGGTTGGAGCAGCAGCGCCGTTTCTTATGCTCTCTATCTCAATGACACTGGGGAACTGGAGCAGGTGGTTTCCTTAAAAGAGGAGCAGGAGCGCGGAAAAAAGAAGGTGCTGGCTCCGCGGCCCATGTCTTTACCTGCCCCGGTAAAACGAACCGCGGGAGTTTTACCCAATTTCCTATGGGATAATTCCAGCTACATTTTGGGCATAGACGGAAAGGGAAACCCACAGAGAAGTTTGGAATGCTTCCAGGCCAGCAAGGCTTTTCACCACCAACTTCTAGACGGGGTAAACTGCCCGGCAGCCAAAGCGGTGCTGGCGTTTTTCGACTGTTGGAACCCTGCTATGGCCCGGGAACATCCCGCGTTAGCTGACAACCTGGAAGGTATTCTATCAAACGCCAACCTGGTATTTCGGTACAACGGCATGTTTTTGCAGGAGGATTCCCCGATTCGTCAGGCATGGCAAAACCATTACGACGGTGCAGAAAATGGCCCTGAACGGGTTTGCCTGGTCACCGGAAAAAAGGGGCCGGTGGAATCTGTTCATCCTTCCATCAAGGGGGTAGCGGGGGCTCAGTCCAGCGGGGCCGCGCTGATTTCTTTTAATGCGCCTGCCTTTTGCTCCTATGGGCAGGAACAAAACCTCAATGCGCCCACCAGCAAATACGCCGCTTTCGCCTATACCAGTGCACTAAATTATCTTCTAAAAGATCGGAACCATATACAGCGAATCGGAGATACTACCGTATTGTTTTGGGCTGAAAACAATTCCGCTGCCACACAGGACTTTTTTGCAAGCTATGTATTCGGCGCGCCTGTTCCCTACGAGGATAAAGACCTGCGGGAAATGGCAAAGAATTTGATTCAGGGGCAGCCGATCCTGTTTGACGAAGCCCGGCTGGATCCCTCTGTGACATTTTACATTTTGGGGCTGTCTCCCAATGCGGCACGGTTGTCTGTTCGATTTTTTCTGAAGAACTCCTTTGGCGATTTCTTAAAGTGTGTGCAAGCGCATTATGACCGGCTGAAAATTTCCCGTCCCAAATATGACAAGAACGAATTCCTTCCGCCTTGGAGACTGTTAAACGAAACCGTAAACCAAAATTCCAAAGATAAATCGCCCGTACCCGGACTGGCCGGAGAAACGCTGCGGGCCATTCTGGAAAACACCCGTTACCCCGCCACACTGCTCAACGGAACCACTCTCCGTATCCGGGCAGAGCGGAACATCACACCAAACCAGGCGGCTATCTTAAAGGCCTACTATCTGAAAAATCCACATTCCGACATACCGGAAAAGGAGGTATTGACCGTGTCCTTGAATCCAGGCAGCACCAATATTCCCTATACTTTGGGGCGGTTATTCTCAGTCTATGAAGCCATTCAGTCTGATGCCAATCCGGGAATCAAAACTACCATAAAAGACAGATATTTCAATTCCGCATCCGCCATTCCCGGAACCATATTCCCTATTTTGGGAAATCTGGCCCAAAAGCATCTGCGCAAGCTTCGCAGCAGCAACAGGGGGCTTTGCATAACACATGAGAAGATGATCGAAGAGCTTTCCGGTATCATCGGGGACGTTTTTCCCGCTCGCTTGACTTTACCCCAGCAGGGGTCCTTCCAGCTGGGCTACTATCAGCAAACACAGGCCCGTTATGAAAAAAAGGAGGAAAAGTAAATGTCTGAATCCATTAAAAACCGCTATGACTTTGTGATCCTGTTCGATGTGGAAAACGGGAATCCAAACGGCGATCCCGACGCCGGAAATATGCCCCGAACAGACCCTGAAACCGGGATGGGGCTGGTAACCGATGTATGCCTCAAGCGAAAAATCCGCAACTATGTGGAAACAGTAAAGGAAGACGCTCAGGGATTTCGAATTTACATTAAGGACGGAGTGCCTCTCAACCGCAGTGATGCGGAGGCTTATACCGCACTGAATGTGGCGGAAAAGGATGTGAAGGAAAAGAAAAAATCCGATCCGGATCTGGATCGTAACATCCGGGACTGGATGTGCGCCAATTTCTATGACATCCGCACCTTTGGCGCGGTAATGACCACCTTTGTCAAAGCCTCCCTCAACTGCGGACAGGTTCGGGGGCCGGTGCAGCTGGGCTTTGCCCACAGTATAGAGCCGGTGGTTCCACAGGAAGTAACCCTCACCCGAATCGCCATCACCACCGAAGCGGACGCGGAGAAAAAGGATACGGAAATGGGGCATAAATTCATTATTCCTTATGGCCTGTACCGCTGTGAAGGCTATGTTTCCGCCAACCTGGCACGGAAATCCACCGGATTTTCTGAAGAGGATCTACAGCTTTTATGGGAAGCGATTCTCAATATGTTTGAAAACGATCACTCTGCTGCACGGGGTAAAATGGCAGTACGGGAGCTTATTATATTTAAGCACGATTCCGAACTGGGCTGTGCTCCGGCCTGGAAGCTGTTTGATACGGTTAAAGTAACCCGCGCTGATCCCACAAGCGCTGCTCCTGCCCGCTCCTACAGCGATTATCAAATCACCATAGAAGAATCCTCTTTACCAGAGGGTGTGACCTGCCAGAGGCTGGGATAATGTGGGATGAATCCGATTTTCTCCAGCTTTCCGGCTTGCAGCATTTTGCTTTCTGCCGTCGGCAGTGGGCGCTGATCCATATAGAAAACCAGTGGCAGGAAAATCTGCGCACGGTAGAGGGGGATCTCTTCCATACCGGGGCTCACGATGAGCGGCAGCGGGAAAAGCGGGGAGACACCCTGATCCTTCGCGGGCTTTCAGTTTTTTCCGCCAGCCTGGGTCTTTCCGGAAAATGTGATGTTGCCGAATTCCACCAAAGTACTTGCGGCGTCTCTCTGCAGGGGGAAGAAGGCTTCTGGCTGCCCTACCCGGTAGAATATAAGCGCGGCGCTCCAAAGGTCGGAGAAGAAGACAAGCTGCAGCTCTGCGCCCAGGCCATGTGCCTGGAGGAAATGCTCTGCTGTTCTGTTTCGGAGGGCGCACTTTTTTACGGGGAGACCCGGCGGAGGCTTCCAGTGGAATTTACACCGGAGCTGCGGGAACAGGTGAAAAATTACGCAGAAGAAATGCACAGATACTATCAACGCGGATACACGCCGAAGGCAAAGCCTAAAAAGGCCTGCAGCGCCTGTTCTCTAAAAGAGCTGTGCTTGCCTGAGCTTGTCAAAAAAGCGTCTGTTCAAGAATATCTTCATCAGGCTGTGAAGGAGGATACTCCATGAAGCATCTTCTCAATACGCTGTTTGTCACCTCGGAAGATATTTATCTTTCTCTGGACGGGGAAAATGTTGTGGCAAACCGGGAGAAAACCGTAGTGGCCCGTTACCCGCTTCACACACTTTCCGGGATCCTATGCTTCACTTATGTCGGCGCTTCTCCCGCGCTGATGGGCGCCTGCGCCCAGCGGGGCGTCTCCCTTTCCTTCTGTACGCCCCGGGGAAAATTTCTGGCACGGGCATGTGGGGAAAGCAACGGTAATATTCTGCTGCGGCGCATGCAGTACCGCATTGCGGACGATCCCCTGCAAAGCTGCCGAATTGCCCGAAGCATGATTTTCGGAAAGCTGTACAATTCCCGCTGGAGTATTGAGCGGACCCGGCGGGATCACAAGCTGAGGGTGGAAGAGGAAAAGCTGGGCCGTGCCTCACAAACTCTGAAAAATCTCCTCCCCACTGTACTGGCGGAAACCTCTTTAGACAGCTTGCGCGGACTGGAGGGAACCGGTTCTGCTGCTTACTTCGGCGTACTGGATGATATGATCTTAAATCAGAAGGAAACCTTTTTCTTCCACGGTCGATCCCGTCGTCCTCCGCTGGATTCCTTCAACGCCCTCCTGTCTTTTGCTTACAGTCTTCTTGCCCATGACTGCGCCTCCGCGCTGGAAAGTGTGGGACTGGATTCCTACGCCGGTTTTCTCCATCGGGATCGTCCGGGACGCACTTCCCTGGCGCTGGATCTTATGGAAGAGCTGCGGCCCTGCATGGCAGACCGGTTTGTTCTCACCCTTGTAAATAACCGAAGCATCCACCCGGAGGATTTTCAAACCAGCCAGGGCGGCGCGGTCTTTTTGACAGACGATGCCCGTCGAACATTTTTAAAAAGCTGGCAGGAAAAAAAGCGGGAAACTCTCACCCACCCCTACCTGGAGGAAAAGGTTCCCTGGGGGCTGGTCCCCTACCTTCAGGCATTGCTTTTGGCACGGTATCTTCGGGATGATCTGGACGAATACCCGCCGTTTTTATGGAAGTGAGGCCCTTATGCTGGTTTTAATCACTTATGACGTCAACACGGAAACACCAGCCGGAAAAAAGCGGTTGCGGCAAATTGCCAGGCAGTGCGTTAATTACGGTCAGAGGGTGCAGTGCTCCGTATTCGAATGCCTCCTGGACGCCGCACAGTGCAAAAAGCTTCAAGCGAAGCTGTGCGCTTTGATGGACCCGGAACAAGACAGCCTGCGCTTTTATTATTTGGGCAATCGCTATGAAAAAAAGATCGAACATTTTGGCTGTAAAGAAACCTACCTTCCGGAAGAACCGCTGATTCTTTAGTGCGAAGTACAAGCTGCCGGAATTTCCCCGGACAGTTCGCACCTGATTCAAGCTGTTCTGAGCAAAATACCTTTACAGTAAGTTTTGATTTATTTGCATTTTTAAGAACAGCTCTTATTTTTTACATGATTTGTACTACATTGCAAAGAGCTTTCTGTGCATCTTTGCTGTCGCCTCCCTCGCGGGAGGCGTGGATTGAAATTCATAGAACACGAGGAGGGTACACACATGGCAAGAGTCGCCTCCCTCGCGGGAGGCGTGGATTGAAATCTAAGAGAGGAGAAAACAGATGCACAGAGTCATGTCGCCTCCCTCGCGGGAGGCGTGGATTGAAATAACAATATGGTGGCGGTATTGGAGGAAAGCAACCGTCGCCTCCCTCGCGGGAGGCGTGGATTGAAATTGACGAACTTTGACACCACGATGGAGGAAAACTGTCGCCTCCCTCGCGGGAGGCGTGGATTGAAATCTGCAAGTACCGGGCAACCTGGGCTTGCCTGGCAGTCGCCTCCCTCGCGGGAGGCGTGGATTGAAATAGGGGTTGCACCCAGGGCAAGTATATGCTTTTTGTCGCCTCCCTCGCGGGAGGCGTGGATTGAAATATGAAGAAAGCCTGAGGCTAAAACTATTTTTGAGTCGCCTCCCTCGCGGGAGGCGTGGATTGAAATAGGATGATTATACCACGGCAGAAGGGAAGATGGAGTCGCCTCCCTCGCGGGAGGCGTGGATTGAAATATTTGCTTGTGATTGCGCCAACCGCATTTGCCGTCCGGGGCCCCACCGACCGCCGGGGGGCCGGCGCTTACACCACAAAAAAGTCGGG
>CAMVYG010000024.1 GCA_947171615.1 uncultured Clostridia bacterium | reverse complement strand
CCATTATATGCAAAGGAGGATTTTCTATGAAAAACTATTTTGATGTCAGCGGAAAAAATGCTATTGTCACCGGTGCTTCCTCCGGTCTGGGCCGTCAATTCGCTCTCTGCCTGGCTGAGCAGGGCGCCAATGTGGCCATCATGGCCCGCCGGGTAGAAAAGCTGGAAGAAGTCAAAAAGGAAGTAGAAGCCTATGGCGTTAAATGCGTGGCCTGCCCCTGCGATGTAACCGACACCCAGCAGATCAAAAACGCTGTGGAGACCGCCGCCAAGGAACTGGGCCGGGTGGATATTCTGATCAACAACGCCGCTGCCGGATTTGCCACTCCCGTTGTGGAAACTACCGATGAAACCTGGGAGCGGGTCATCAATACCAACGTGAACGGCGTATTCTACTTTGCCCGTGAAGTTGGTAAAATCATGCTGGCTCAAAATTACGGCAAGATCATCAACATTGGCTCTTTCCACTGTCAGGTCACTATGAACGGCGTTCCCCGTTCCGGCTATTCCACCGCTAAAGGCGCTGTCTATATGATGACCAAGGCTTTAGCCGCCGAATGGGCCAAGCACGGTATTACTGTCAATACCTTAGGGCCCGGCTATTTTGCCAGCGAAATGTCTGACAAGGTCGCGGATGAAAAGTATGAGAGCGGTATTCGCAACAACTGCCCCATGGGCCGCCGCGGCAATCCCGGAGAATTAAACGGCGCTATGCTGTATCTGGCTTCCGACGCCTCCAGCTATGTGACCGGTCAGCTTCTGCTGGTAGACGGCGGCTGGACCATTGTTTGATTCTTCCTTCTCTGTTAATACACTGACGTAGACCATTGGCTGCGCCTGCTTTCCGTCCTGATGGAACCGTTAATTTTCTGAGGAAGGAAGGCAGGCGCATTCTTGTGAGGTGATCCAATGAGTCCCGATATTCTGGGTCTTTTGATTTTAGGCATATGTGTGGTGTTGTTTCTCACCGAATGGCTTCCCTTGGCCGCTACCGGCTGTTTGGGCTGTCTGCTCATGGTTTTGCTGGGAGTAGACAGCTTTCAAAGTGTTTTCTCCGGCTTTTCCAACAGCATCGTGCTATTGATGGCCAGTACAATGATCGTGGGCATCGCGATGTTTCAAACCGGCGCCGCCCAAATTATCGGCAGAGCTGTTATCCGCTGGTCTAAGGGAAACGAACGGCTTTTTCTGGCTGTAAGCTGCGTGCTGACGGGACTGGCTTCCATGTTTTTAGCCAATACAGCCCTGCTTTCCGCCTACATTCCCATTATCGACAGCGTCTGCACCAGTTCAAAAACCATGAAGCGGCGAAACCTGACGCTGCCCATTTCATGCGCCATTATGTTTGGCGGCTCCAGCACACTCATCGGCTGCACACCGCAGCTTACCGCCAACGGTTTGATGAGCAAAATGGTCGGGCAGGAAATGTCTATGTGGACGCTGACAGGGCCGGGACTGTGCTTATTTGCCCTCTTTTTGATTTTTGCCTTGACCTGGGGCTACCGGCACAGCCAGAAAGTATGGGGACAGCGTCCTGAAGAGGATATGGGTCTTGGCGAAGCGGAACGGCAGGCTGTAACCGATGGAAATGTAGACAAACGCAAGCTGATCATCATGTTCGTCATTATTGTACTGATGATCCTCTCTTACGCTTTTTCCCTTCTTCCTACTGTGGAAACCGCCATGTGCGCCGCCATGCTGTGTGTTCTTTTCGGCTGCTGCCGGGTCAGTGATATCGTTAAAAAGCTGCACTGGGAATCCGTAGTATTTCTGGCTACCTGCCTGGGCCTGGCCGAAGCGCTGACTTCCGCAGGATCGGGCGAGCTTATTGGGCAGGCGGTCTCCACAGCTCTTGGCAGCGTAACCTCCCCTCTGGTGATTTTCGGCGTACTGACCCTGCTGACCCTGTTTATCAGCCAATTTATCACCAACTCCACCGCCCTTATTATCGTGCTGCCCATTGCTTTCTCCCTGTGCGAACAGTATGGTTTTCAATGCATGCCCTTCTGTGTAGGGATAACACTGGCCGCCAGCATTGCCTGCTGCACTCCCTTAGCGGCTGCTCAGATCACTATGACGCAGGTTGCAGGCTATGAATTTTCGGACTATCTCAAATATGGCTGGCTTCTTTCCCTGATTGGCTACCTGGGTATTCTGATGTTCGTTCCTCTGTTCTTCCCACTGGTGTGAGATCGTTCTGACAGCACAGCTCTGGTTTACCAATTAAAAAAGCACACTGTAACCTATGGCTGCAGTGTGCTCTTTCTTTATCCCGGTGTAACATTCTAGTTATTGTCTTACGCTTCTTTACGATTTCATTTCGTCGATCCGCTCCAAAATCAGCAGAGCCGGTTCCGGCTGCCCGGGGCCGAATTCTAAAGCGGCAAGCAGCCGCTCTTCGCCCCGGCGGCACTGTTCCCCGCTTCCTCCGTACAGCAGGGCAAGGGGCTCTCCGGCTTTTACAAAATCTCCTCTGGTTTTCAAAAGGGAAATTCCCGCGCCAAAATCGATCTCACTTTCCTTTGTTTCCCGGCCCGCCCCCAGCTCCATGGCGGCAAGACCGCATTCCTCTGCGTTTAAGCCGGTGATCCAGCCCGTTTTGGGAGAAAGCAGTTCCCTTTTGACAGGGGAAAGCGACAGCTTTTCCGGTTCCCGCAGAAAAGCACTGTCTCCGCCCTGGGCCTCCACCGTTTCACAAAGCTTTTCAAAGGCCCTGCCGGAGAGCACTGCCTGCTCCGCCTTTTCTCTGGCTTCCTCCAGGGTTTCCGCCTGCTTACCCAGATAGATCATATTTGCCGCAAGTTCCAGACACAGCGCCGAAAGCCGCTTTTCGCCCTTTCCGCAAAGGACTTCGCAAGCCTCCCGAACCTCCAGCGCATTGCCGATTTTCCTGCCCAGGGGGATATCCATATCCGTGATCAGAGCGATGGTCTTCTTCCCCACGCTCCGACCGATCCGCACCATTTCCTCCGCCAGAAGCCGGGCTTCCTCCCGGCTTTTCAAAAATGCGCCGGAGCCCATTTTTACGTCCAGCAGAATGGCATCCGCCCCAGCGGCCAGCTTTTTTGACATGATGCTGGAGGCGATCAACGGCAGGCTTTCCACCGTTCCAGTAACGTCCCGCAGAGCATAGAGCTTTTTATCCGCCGGGCAAAGGTTTCCCGACTGCCCGATCAGAGCCATTCCGGTGCGGTTCACAATGGAAAAGAACTCCTCCCGGGGCAAATCCACACGAAACCCGGGAATGCTTTCCAGCTTATCCACGGTTCCTCCGGTATGTCCCAGCCCCCTGCCGCTCATTTTGGCGATCTTTACCCCCCAGGCCGCGGCAATAGGCCCGCAGATCAAGGTGGTTTTATCTCCCACGCCGCCGGTGGAATGCTTATCCACTTTCACGCCGTTGATGGTGGAAAGATCCGCAAGCTCTCCGGAGTGAGCCATTTCCATGGTAAGGGTGACCGTTTCCCGGCGAGTCATACCCTGAAAAAACACGGCCATCAAAAAGGCGGAGGCCTGATAGTCCGGGATCTCACCTCTGGAATAGCCGCCCACGAAAAAGGCAAGCTCCTGATCGGTCAGCTCGCCGCCCTCCCGCTTTTTATGGATCAGATCTACCATACGCATTTTCTTCACCGCCTTTTCGGTCTCTACAGTTCTAACGCTTTTTCGGCTGATCCAGTTGCTCCGGCCCAAAGGAAACAGGCAGCAGCTCTGCCAGAGTGTACCGCTTTTGATTTGTCCCATCGGTCAAAAGGATCTCAAAATCCGGCCCGCAGAATTCCCGCATCACCTGGCGGCACACGCCGCAGGGCGGGCAGTATTCCTCCGGCTCTTTTCCCGCCGGGCCTCCAGCCACGGCAATGGCAAGAAACTCCCTCTTTCCGTCGCTCACCGCCCGGAAAAGAGCTGTGCGCTCCGCGCAGTTTCCCGGAGAAAGGGAAGCGCATTCAATGTTGCAGCCAGGGTATACCGTACCGTCTGCACACAGCAGCGCCGCCCCTACCGCAAAGCCGGAATAGGGACAGTACGCCTGTTCTCTGGCCTCTATCGCCCGCTGAAGCAGGGCCTGATACAAAGCTTCCATGCCATCCTTTTTCAAAGGCTCCATTGTCGCCCGCCCCTTTCAAGCTGAATCATTGAATATTTAGAGCTTGAAGACTTGCCGCGCTTCACGCATATTTCCCGATTCAAAATTTCTCACACGATTCCGGATAAAATGATCTTTCCCAGCTGCTCTCTTGTGGGCAGGCCTTCGTTATCGCTTTGGTTGGAAATTTGAATGGCCCCCATCACGTTGCCCCGAAAGGCCGCTTCCTCCAGGCTTTCTCCCTCTGCCAGAGCGCTGATGACTCCGGCGGCAAAGCCGTCTCCTGCGCCGACGGTATCCACGATCTTTCTGACAGGGAAAGAGGGCGAGATCCCGGACTTTCCGTCCTTTTCCGAAAAATAAGCCCCGTCCTTTCCCAGCTTTACAATGACATTTTTCACGCCCCGTCCATGATAAAAAGCCGCGATCCCCTCCGGCGTGCTTTCTCCGGTAAGAAGCTTTCCCTCATTGATGCCGGGCAGCACGGTTTCCGCGTCTTCCGCCAGAGAATTCAGTACCGCCGTCATTTCCTTTTCGCTTTTCCAAAGCTGAGGACGCAGATTGGGATCAAAGGAAATGGGCATTTCCAAAGCCTTTGCCCTGGCTATCAGGCGCTTTACAGAGGTCAGCGCGCTTTCCGATACGGCGGGAAAAATCCCTGTTACATGAAGGCGTTCACAGCCGAAAAGATCCAGCTTGTCAATATCGTGGGGAGAGATTTTAGAGGCCGCCGAGCCCTTTCGATAGTAGGCGATATCCGGATCTCCCTGCTGGGTGAAGCCCTTGAGCATCAAGCCGGTCTGCTCTCCCTCCACCTGAGAGATCAAATCGGTTGAAATACCATTTTCCCGAAGTCCCCGCAGAATTCTTTCCCCCAGCGGGTCAAAGCCCAGCCGGGTGCAGTAGGCGGGCTGGTGCCCCAGCCGCGCCAAACCCACCGCCACATTGTATTCCGCTCCGGCAATGGATAGGGCAAAGTTGTTTACTTCGCTGAGCTCTCCCGTCTCCTTTGCCATAAAAAGTCCCATGGGCTCTCCCAACAGTACAATTTTCACAACACATTCCTCCCTGCTTTTCTTTTACACAGTTGTTTTCATGACAGAGCACGTACCGGAAATCTTTACCGTTCCGGTACCCGCCGGAACAAACAGGCTCTCTCCGCTCTTTGCTTTTACAGTGTTTTCAGGGCCTGTGACCGTCGCTTCCCCTTCCAGCACAATGAGAGACACAAAGGATCCTGCCGTTGCTTCCAGGCTTATTTCCCCGGAAATTTCCAGCTTTTCCGTGGTGAAATACTCGCAGGAAGCCAGCCTTTTTACCGTACCGCCCGGCACCTGCTCCGCCGCTGCCTGTCGGTCTGAAACATCTGAGGGAGTAAAGCGGGAAACCGCAAGGGCCTTTTCCACATGAAGCTCCCGGGGCTTTCCGTCTGCGCCACGGCGGTCATAATCATACACCCGGTAGGTGCAGTTGGAATTTTGCTGGATCTCGCAGATCAAAATTCCCGCGCCAATGGCGTGAATGGTGCCGGACTCAATGAAAAACACGTCTCCGGGGTGCACATCTACCCGATTGAGCACCTCCAGCACGGTGTTATTTTCAATGCGCTGCCGGAACTCCTCTTTGGTGATCTCCCGGTTCACGCCGAAATACAGAAACGCGCCGGGCTCGCAGTCCATCACGTACCACATTTCGGTTTTGCCGTATTCCCCTTCCACCCGCAGGGCGTACTCATCGCTGGGATGTACCTGAATGGACAAGGGATCTTTGGCGTCGATAAACTTGATAAGGACGGGGAAAAACTCAAATTTTTCGCAGTTCTTCCCGCACACCGCCCGGCCTTCGGGAACGGAATTCAGATATTCCCCGAGAGTCATGCCGTCAAACTGACCGCCCACGATCCTGCTTTCCCCAGCAGGGTGCGTGGAAAGCTCCCAGCTTTCCGCCACCTTATCAAAGTCGCAGTTTTTGCCGTACACGTCCCGCAGCTTGGTGCCGCCCCAAAGATAATCCTTAAAGGCAGGCGTCAATTTTTCGATTTTCATAGCGCGTTTTACTCCTTCCGCAGTTATTAGTTATTAGCAGTTAGTTGTTAGAGAAAGGGCGTCTTGCTGTTCGTAATTCGTTCAGGACAAGAGGTGTTGTTAATGTATACTTTTCACTTGCACTCGCTGTCATCCTGAGGAACACAGTGACGAAGGATCTCTGCCATTGCTCGCCAGCGGGTACAAAGCCTTTTTACCTGTCAGTCACTTCTGGTCGAGATTCCTCGCTCCGCTCGGAATGACAGTAAGATATGATTGATAATTTATAGATATTCCACCATCCGAACTGTGAAAGTCGGCGCTCAATCCACGATTTCCCGCAGCACAGCGGCGGCGGCGTTACCGGCGCTTTCAATGCCGCCGGAGCCCTCCTCCACCAGCACGGTAAAGGCATAGGGATATTCCTCTGAATCGCAGAAGCCGACGATCCAGCAGTTGGGAGCCTTTTCATTTCCCACCTCGCCGGTACCGGTTTTGGCGCAAACCCGCAGGCCCTCGGGGAACATCCAATCCCCGTAATAATTTTCCACGTCGCTTCTCAGCAGGGTTTTCAGCTGGGTGGCTGTGGAAGATGACATCAGCCGACGATCCTCCTTATGAAAGCCGCCGAACAGATCCAGCTCGGTGGTGAGCCGGGGCTGCACATACTCCCCGCCCCCTGCCACAGCGCCCATCAGCGCCATCATATGATAGGGATTTGTGAGAAGCGTATACTGCCCCACACCGGCCCAGGCAAGCTGGTTTGTGTTACAGCCGGAAAGATCAATGGAGCTTTCGGAAACGGAGATGTCCCCAAAGGAAAGCTCCCGGTTAAAGCCCATTTCCTCCGCCTTTTTCTGTAACCCTTCTTTTCCGATCTCCTGGGCAAGCTGGGCGAAATAGATGTTACAGGAATTTCCCATGGCAGCAAACATATCCTGGTCGCCGTGGGCATCGTTGTGCAGACAGGTGATATCGTCCCCGCCGATCTCCAGGGAGCCTGCGCAGCCGTAAGTTTTCTCGCTCCAGGAATCGGGCCATTTTTCCATGGCCGCAGCGGCGGTAACGATTTTGAAAATACTGCCGGGCGTAAAGGAGGCGGAAAGCGTGTTATCCAGATATACCCCCCGGTAGGCATCGTTTGTTTCCACATCTTCCGGCACATTTTCCGGGTCTATGGCAGGGGCGCTCACCTTGCAGAGAATATCTCCCGTCTTGTAATTATAGACGAGAACCGCGCCGTTATGCCCTTCCAGCGCACGGTACGCCGCCCTGCATACCTCCTGATCCACCGTCAGGGTAATATTGCTGCTCATGCGGTTAAATACCGTGTCGTTGAGGCCGGTGATCATATTATAGCCGGAAAGCTTATCGCCCATGACGTTCTGTACACCGGTGCTGATGTAGCCATAGGTATCGCCCACTGTGTGGAACATTGCCCGGCGTATTTCCTCGTCTTCGCTGTACACCCGCCGTCCGTCTTGGGTGGCGGCCAACAGATTTCCGTTCTTATCCTTGATATCTCCCAGCTTTACGGTGGAGTTTTCCGCGTAAATATGGCCGTTATAGGGCTGCATTGCCCACTCGTTTCCATGAAGAAACAAGGTCATGACAAAGTATCCCAGCCCGCCTAAAAAGGCAAAGAGCAGGATATAGAGTACGATGGAGCGCATTCCCACAGTTTTCATGAGTAAATATCCTCCATTTTCCGCGGGCTTCTGCCGGGCGCGGCAGCTCTGCCCCTGCCGGACGGTCGCGGCGGGCTTCCGCTCTTTCCGCTGCCGTGGCGGGAAGCCCGCCGGGCGGCGTAGGTCCGCTCATCAGAAGCCTTCAAAAAGGCCATCATGGCCCACACGGACATCATGCTGGAGCCGCCGGCGCTGACAAAAGGCAGGGTCACGCCGGTAAAAGGCAGCACGTCCACCGGGCCGAACACATTGAGACAGGTTTGAAACAGCAGCATCCCCGCCGCGGCACAGGAGGCAATGGAGAAGAAGGTGGAGCGGCTGCGGGTCACGTCGCTTCTGGCATACAGAATAAACAGGGCTATTCCGAAAAGCACCACCAGCCCCATAAGAAGCCCCTGCTCCTCGCAGAGCAGGCCGAACACCAGGTCGCTTTCCGCCATGGGAACCGTGGGCATACAGCCCTGGCCCAGCCCCACGCCGAACAATCCGCCGCTGGCGATATACGTAAGGGTATGGGTCTGCTGGAAGCCCATGCCGTAAATATCATCCCAGGCATGGCCCCAAAGGGAAAACCGGGCGATCACATGAGATTTGAATTTCAACACCAGCAGCACGCCAAGGGCCGCGCCGGCCAGCACTAAAGCAATGGTGCGCACACTGCCGGAACGCATAAAAGCAATGATCAAAAAGCCCGCGAAAAATACCAGGGCGGAGCCGTAATCTCCCATCAGCGCCAGAAAGCCCACACAGGCTCCGGTGAAAATCAGAAATTCCGTAATGTTCTTTTTGGTCTGGAGCCTGTCCAGGGTAGAGGTGCCCACAAAGATAAAGGCGATTTTAATAAGCTCTGAGGGCTGAAAGCTCAAAGGCCCGATAATGATCCAGTTTTTCGCGCCGCCGATCTCTTTGCCGATGGCAAGGTTCAGAACAAACAGCAGCAGCGCCCCGATCCCGATGGCAAGGCGGTACTTTGCCACCCGCTCCATATCCCCCATAAACCAAAGGAGGAAGCAGAAAAGGAACATGCCGATAAGCATGGCGGCAAGCTGTGTTTTGACCCCCTGGAGATCATAGGCCGAAAGCAGAAGGATCCCCATACCGGAAAGGAGATAGGCTGCCGTTTCGATCTCAAAGCTCACATGGTGGCGAATTCCCATGAAAAAGGCATACAGTCCCCAGCCCATCAGCAGCACCAGAACAAAGGGAACCAGCTGCTCCGGGGCAAAGCCGCCGTTTGCAAAGCAGCTTTGCGCCGCCATGAGGAAATGAACCAGAGAGGCCGTAAGCATCAGCTTCATAGGAGAGGCGGCAGTTTTGGAAAAGCCCACGAAACTCCGCCGCTTTTTCTCCGGCGGGTTGTCCGAATTCCAGAGGGAAAGAGTGGTGGAGCCCATGGTCAGCTTGTCCCCTATATTCACAAGCTTTTTGCCGTCCACCCTTTTCCCGTTGACAAATACGCCGGATTTTGAGCCGGTATCGCAGATAAACCAGCCCTCGTCCCGGCGCATCAGCACCGCGTGGTCTCTGGAAGCGGTAGCGTCCGGCAGGTACACATCGCAGCTTTTGCTGCGGCCAATGGAGTTTTCCCAATACAGCACGGGAAACCGGGTGCCGGAGGCCTCGTCCCACAGGGTAATGACCGGGTCCCGCTTTCGCTGACCCTTCCGAAACGAGGTATAGCATCGCCATACCACATAGGCGGCCAAAAACGGCACGATGATCCGCACCACCAGCAACACCACCGGCAGCACGCCGGACTGTAAAAATTCCGTGATCACTTCCAAAAGCTCACCTCCCTGAATTCTGCTTCCCCCGCCCCGGCGTCACGGCTGACCATGCACCGCTTCCGGGGAAAGGCAGATCACTTCACTTTTTTTCCTTTTCAGCCAGCGGAACAACAGAATATCACCGGAGATCACCAGGCATAAAACTATTGGGAAAACAATGTAGAGCCAGGAGAATCTCCAATACGGCTCTCCTTCCAACACCCAACTCAGCAGTGGATTAATAACCAGGGAAACAACCAGTTCCAACGCCACACCGTTTCCCATGGCGGCAAGAGTGCCAATAGCCTTGCATTTCCTGTCTCGTCCAGCTTTTTTCACTGACTCGGCAACCCAGATAATACAAAATATAAACATTAAGTTGTAAACGATGCTAACGAAAAACCAAAAGACCGCCAGGCCGTCCAGTTTTCCGTACGTCCAAGTTACGGACAGTTGGCTAAGCCGCATCAAAAAATGTCCCAGCACCGCCGCCACAATGGTACCTGTTCCAGATGTCCACAGAGCCAACAGCGGGAAAATCGCATCCAGAACCGGGAACAAAAGAGTCCCCACAAGAGAGGCCTGTACCAGCCCACTCAACCCGGCATGATTATAATATACCTTTACAGATACCTCTGAAAAAATTGTAATAAAATACATGGAGGCATAAAAAATTTCCACAGCATAAACAAAGCGAAACACCTTTCCCGGATTTTCCTTTTTCCGGCAAGCAATTCCCAAAATGACCCCTAAAAGCCCAATGACACCAAAGGAACTTTCCATCTTCATGGCGCCCGGCAAAGAATTCCACCACATCACAACGCCATACAGCGCCAAAAAAACAGCTCCCAATACGATCATCGGCACAGACAACCGATTCTTCTTTTCTTCACCCATTTTTACCAAACCCTTTTTCCCATTTGGGAGAACGTGTCTCCTATTTTTAGCTTTAGAAATTCTGTACACACCACGAAAAACTGGTAAATGATGCTTTTTCACTGCACTTATTGTCATAGCTGAGAAGAAGACTCTGCGAGTCTTCACGCAGTGACGAAGAATCTCGGCTATATCTTAGCCAGTGGCTAAAAAGTCCTTTTTATGCGCCGGTTTCTGATATTCGAGATTCCTCGAGAAGATCCAAAGGATCTTTTGCTCGGCAATGACAGTGAGTAGTGATTGATAAATTATAATTTATCAGACAACCTGCAAAAAGCTTCACCCTTCTCTAAGCAACCAATAACGAATTGCGGACAACCAGTCAAATGTTCCTATTCCCGAATCTTTACAAGCTCTCCCCGCTTGAAAATATACCCTGCGGGGATAAAGCCCCGGGCCATGGAAAGCGGATACACTCTGGAGCCTTTTCCCACCACCGTGCCGGGATTTAAGACGCTGTTGCAGCCTACTTCCACATGGTCGCCCAGCATCGCGCCGAATTTCTTCAGGCCGGTTTCCAGCCTGACTTCTCCAGCCCGGACGGTCACGGGAGTTTTATCCTGCTTGACGTTGGAGGTCACCGCGCCGGCGCCCATGTGGGAATAATAGCCCAGAATGGAATCTCCCACATAGTTATAATGGGGCACCTGTACATGGTCGAACAGGATCACATTTTTCAGCTCGGTGGAATTTCCCACCACGCAGTCAGCCCCGATCAGGGCCTTTCCCCGGATAAACGCGCCGGGACGCACTTCGGTTCCCGGGCCGATCACGCAGGGCCCGGCAATATAGTTATTGGGGTAGATCCTGGCGGTTTTATGGATCCACACATCTTCCCCCCGCTTTTCATATTCCTCAGAGGGCAGCGTTTTTCCCAGCTCCAAAATAAACTCCCCGATTCCGGAAAGAGCCTCCCAGGGGTATTCCGTTTTTTCCAGCAGCGGCTTTGCCGCCGTGTGGCTCAGATCATACAGCTCTGCCGTGCGGGAAATCTCCGTTTCCTTTGTCATAAAACGATCTCCTTTCGCGCCCGGTCTTCAAGGAGAACAGGCGCTTTTCAGAATATATTTGGAAAGGGGTGGTACAGCCCACCCCTTCTCTTATCTCGTAAACCGTATCACTGTTTGATCGATCTTTTCGATCTGATTTAAATCCAGCTGTAATTCACCCTGCTCCGTCTGCCGAATATCCAGGGCGATGGTGCGCATTTCCGGATCATAGGAAATATTTGCCAGCTCCTGCTTGCAAAAATCCAGCACCTTATCGATAAACAGTTCATTGGCGTCTACCTTCTCCCCGCCGGATTCCTCTGGAGAAACCTCCGGAAGCGAGGCACTGTTCTCCTCGTCTTCCTCTAAGTCTTCCTCATCGTAATCATAGTCGTCATCTGAATCCGTGTTGCCGGCTCCGGGAAGAACGGAAGGCTTGGCGGTATTGGCAGCCGTCGCCTCCTGCTGGGCCGCGGTCTTCAGTCTTTCAATATCGTCCTCCCGGCCTTCAAAATTGGTAATGGAAGCAATTTCCACTTCCAGATAGTAGCCGGTATCTGTTTTTCGCTCGTCCTTGACCATATATTTTGTCAGGGCAAAGGCCTGCCGCATTACCTTTTGCAGCTCTTGCAGCTGCGCTTCAGAGGGCGCAAGCTCATAGGTATTGCAAAAAAGGATCACAGCGTTTTCCACCGTTGTGGCGTTGTTTGCTTTGGCCTTTTCCTCGGTGATCTTGGCAAGCTCCATCAGCTTTTCGTTGGAATCGTGATAGCTGCTGTCCAACAGCGCCTGAATATACGCGGAAACATCGTAATCGGCAAAGCCGGGCACGGGGATCGTGCAGCCGGCAAGCCCCATTGCGAGAGAAACCGCCAAAAACAAGCTGAGCCAAGCCTTGGCCTTTCGCATTTTTTTCATGAGCATTTTCATCTTCCGCCCTTTCCGCCTCAGGCAGTTTTCAGAACATTTTCCAGAACAGAAAAACGCATCCGTATGGTACTGTTATTCGTCCCGACCGCAGCATTTCTTATATTTCAGCCCGCTGCCGCAGGGACAGGGATCGTTACGGCCCGGCTTTTTCTGCTTGTGCACAGGCTGCTTCTTTACCGTATCGTCCCCGGCGGTACCGGCGCCGGTCTCCTTGGCCACCTGCTCCCGCTTGGGAGCCTCCTGCTGGCGCAGCCGAACCGTGAGCACCATCTTCGCCGTATTTTCCCGAATGGCGGCGATCATGGCGTCGAACATGTCGGAGCCCTCCACCCGGTATTCCACCACCGGATCCTGCTGGGCATACGCCCGCAGACGAATGCCGTCCTGCAGCTGCTCCATGGCGTCAATGTGATCCATCCATTCCTGATCCACATTCCGCAGCAGCACAACGCGCTCCACCTCCCGCATGACGGTGGGGGTAAATTCCTGCTCTCTGCGCTCATAGAGGGAGGAAGCCTTTTCCTGCAATTCCTTCGTGACAAATTCCGGCTCCAGATCCTCCATTTCAGCCTTTGTAAAGCGCAGATCATCTTCTCCCAGCAGCCAGCCGGCGTAATGCTCTCTAAGGCCGTTTAAGTCCCAATCCTCATGGGGCGTATCGGCGGGAAGGAAGGTTTGTACCGTGGTCTCAATGGCCTCGTCCATCATTCTGGTAATGGAGCCCTTCATATCGGCGCCGTCCAGCACCTGATCCCGCTGGCTGTAGATCTTGGCACGCTGGAGATTCATCACATCGTCATATTGCAGCACGTTTTTCCGGATGGCAAAGTTCCGGCTTTCCACCTTGCGTTGGGCGCTTTCAATAGAATTGGAGACCAGCCCCGCCTCAATGGGGATATCGTCCTCAATGCGCAGGCGGTCCATCATGGTGGAGATCCGCTCTCCGCCGAACAGCCGCATCAGATCGTCCTCCAGCGAAATGTAGAACCGGCTCTTGCCCGGGTCTCCCTGGCGGCCCGCACGGCCCCGCAGCTGGTTATCGATCCGGCGGGACTCGTGGCGCTCCGTGCCGATGATATACAGGCCGCCCAGTTCCTTTACCTCCTGAACCTCTGGGGCGATCTCCGCTTTGTATTTTTGATTCAGCTCGGCAAAGGTACGCCGGGCATTGAGTATTTCCTCATCCTCCGTGCTGCTGTAGGCCGTGGCTTCCACAAGCTGATCCTCGGTAAAGCCCATTTTCCGCATTTCAGCCTTTGCCATAAACTCGGCGTTACCACCCAGCAGGATATCCGTGCCGCGGCCCGCCATGTTGGTGGCAATGGTCACAGCGCCCTTGCGACCCGCCTGGGCCACGATCTGCGCTTCTTTTTCGTGATACTTGGCGTTTAGCACCTCGTGCTTGATCCCGCGCTGCTTCAGCATTTTACTGAGCTGCTCCGACTTTTCAATGGTGATGGTACCCACCAGCACAGGCTGACCCTTCGCGTGATGCTCCGCGATATCCTCGATCACTGCGCGGAACTTGGCCTGCTCGTTTTTATAAACCACATCGGCGCAGTCCTCCCGGATCATGGGGCGGTTGGTGGGGATCTCCACCACGTCCAGCCGGTAGATCTCGGAGAACTCCTCTTCCTCTGTCATGGCGGTACCCGTCATGCCGGAAAGCTTTTCATACAGGCGGAAATAGTTCTGGAAAGTGATGGTGGCCAGGGTTTTGCTTTCTCTTGCCACCTCTACCCCTTCCTTGGCTTCAATGGCCTGATGCAGCCCTTCGTTATACCGCCTGCCGTACATCAGACGCCCGGTGAATTCATCGACGATGATCACTTCGCCGTCCTTCACCACATAGTCCTGATCCCGGTGCATAATGCCCCAGGCGCGGATGGCCTGGTTTACATGGTGCTGAATTCGAATATTGTCCGGGTCGGTAAGGTTTTCCAGCTGGAAATACTCCTCTGCCTTTTTCACGCCCCGGCGGGTCAGGGAACAGGTTTTCAGCTTTTCATTGACGATATAGTCATAGTCCTTATACAGCTCGTCGTTGTCCTCTTTTTCATCGGTCTCCTTGACCTTAATGAGCCGGAGGCCTCTGGCAAAGGCGTTGGCTCTGGCGTACAGATCGTCCGCCTTATCCCCCTGCCCGGAAATGATCAGCGGGGTTCTGGCCTCATCGATCAAAATAGAGTCCACCTCGTCCACAATGGCATAGTTGTGGCCCCGCTGGACTTTATTCTCCTTATAGATCACCATGTTGTCTCTGAGGTAGTCAAAGCCCATTTCGTTGTTGGTACCATAGGTGATATCGCAGGCATAGGCCGCCTTTTTTTCCTCGGAAGTCATGCCGTTCATGGCAAGGCCCACGGTAAGGCCCATGAAGTTAAAGACGCGGGCCATCATTTCTCCCTGGTATTTTGCCAGGTATTCGTTGACCGTTACCACGTGAACGCCCTTTTCCGTAAGAGCATTCAGATAGGCAGGCAAAGCCAGGGTAAAGGTTTTGCCTTCACCGGTTTTCATTTCCGCAATACGGCCCTGGTGGAGGATCACGCCGCCCTGGATCTGCACCGGGAACAGCCGAATGGAAAGCACTCTGGCCATGGCCTCCCGGCAGGCCGCGAAGGCCTCCGGCAGAATATCGTCCAGTGTTTCGCCGTTTTTCAGGCGCTCTTTTAAAATTCCCGTCTGGCTTTTCAGGGTTTCCTCGCTCATGGCCTTATATTCTTCTTCCATGCCCAGAACCCGGTCTACCAGGGGCTGCACCCGCTTTAATTCCCGCTTGCTGTAGTTTCCAAACAGCTTCGCCAAAATATTATTTGCCATAGGTAAATTACCATACCCTTCCATGATACCAATAAGTACCCATATTATTAAGGGTAGTATACCACATATGGTCTGCGGATTGCAAGAAAAGCCATAGTTTGTTTACAAAAGCTTTTTTATAGAAACGCCGCCTGAGATCAAGGCCGAAAACCATTGCTCTCTCTGTAACGTGAAAGACAGCCTCCTATAAATTCAAACAATGCAATTTCATTTTCCGAATAGAAAACCGGAGACAGCGCAACACCTGTGCTTTCTCCGGTTTTCTTTCAGATTATTCTTCTATTTCACCAGCCCATTTAAAGGCAAACTTGGCTACAATTACGGCAATAATCTCATTGATGATCGCCGCGGCAACGATCGTGCCTGATACGACGGCAGCAAGTGAAGGGTCAATGGCTGTCAGGGTTGTAACAGCAATTCCCGTAAATACCAGGGAGACGCCTGAGTGGGGCAGCAGCGTAAATCCCAGATATTTTGTGACCACGGGTTCCGCTTTGGTGAGCTTTCCGCCGCAATACGCTCCTCCAATTTTTCCCACCGCCCGTGAAAGAATATAAACTACTGTAAAAACACCTGCGCCTGCGATCAAGCGATAATCAAGAGGCATACCGAGATTTACGATAACGATCACCAAGGATATATTCAGCAGCGGATCATAGTATTTCAAAACTTCCTCTAATTCAGCCTCGGTCAAAAGATTGGCGGCCGTAGCGCTGAAGGCCATTCCGATCAAAAGATAATTCAGGCTGAACGCGTGATAAACGTAGAAATCGATCAATAGTCCCAGCACGACGGACGCCACCAAAAAAGCGATCAGCAGCGCAAATCTTACCCCTGTGGTTTTCACCCTTTTCATCAGAAAGGAAGCGCAAAAGCCTGTTACGATCCCAATCAAAAAAGGAAGACAAATCATGCCGACAATGGAAACCCAGGAGGACTGTGCGCCGTTTGCAGAGCCGCTGACAATGGAAATAACCGTAACGAAAACGATCACGCCGATCACATCGTCAATGGCCGCAAGGGGGATAAGAGTTTTCGTGACGGGGCCGCTTGTGCGGTATTCATTGACAATGGACAAGGCAGGCGCCGGCGCTGTCGCAAGGGCGATCCCCCCAAAAATGAACGACAGCCAAAGGGGAATATCTGCAATGAGAAAAACAATGGAAAAAACAAGAGATACAAATAAAAAAGTTCCAATCGACTGCACAAAATTTATTC
>CAMVYG010000023.1 GCA_947171615.1 uncultured Clostridia bacterium | reverse complement strand
AACGGCCAGTACTCCACAGCTCAGAAGAGTCAGCAGAAGCTGAGCCACGGCCTTTCCTGTGTAGCCCAGGTAAAAATTGTGCACCCCGAAGCAGCCCAGGAAAATTCCCAGCAGTCCGGCGGCTATTTTGGATTTCTGCTGACCCTGATATATATTATAGGTCACCGGCGCAAGTGACACGCCGCAATTCAGGCAAACCGCCGCACCCTGCATGGTCTGTGCTCCGCAGTTGGGACAGTAATTCAGCCCCGTTCCCACAGCAACGCCGCAATGTACGCACACCGCCGCATTATCAAGAATCTGTCCTCCGCAATGTCTGCAAAACATAAATTAGTCCCCTTTCGCAATTTTCAAAATCTTACCGATTTCGTTCCTTCAGTTCCCGTTCAATATTCCGCTGGGCGTCGCGTTTCGCCATATCCGCCCGCTTATCGTAATTTTTCTTGCCCTTGCACAGCCCTACCTGTACCTTCACTCTGGAATCCTTAAAATACAGGGACAGGGGGATCAGGGAATAGCCTTGCTGCTTCACAATGCCATAGAGCCGCAGGATCTCCCGCTTGTGCATCAGTAACCGGCGCACCCGCATAGGATCCCTGTTAAAGATATTGCCGAAATCATAGGGGCTGATATGGCAGCCGTTTAAGAGCATTTCTCCCTCTACCACGGAACACCAGGCGTCCTTGAGATTGGCCCTGCCCTGCCGGAGGGATTTCACTTCCGTCCCCCTGAGCTCGATCCCGGCTTCAAAGCTTTCCTCCACGAAATAATCGTGATAGGCTTTTTTATTTTGGGCGATGGTTTTTGTATTTGCTTTTCCCGCCATAGCCTCCTCCTTTTTTAATATCGCAGAACGAAGTATATCACATAGACCCAGCTCATGAGTCCGTGAACAATGGCCCAGCCCACGGAGTGCCAGGTAGTATAGCTGATCACCATAGCCAGTGCGCTGCCAAAGGTGATCCCGGTTTTTACGGTTTTTTCAACAACCCTGTTCACAGGCTTTTGCGGATATTCCGCCATATCACAACTCCTCTTCCTTGCTGTAAATTCTTTTGAAAGCCAGACAGCAGACAAGCACAATCGCCAATACGGAGACATTGTAGGCCACAGGCGCTAAAAAACATACATTGAACAGCATATGGCACAACGCAACAGAAAAAATGTTCCGGTACCGAAGGTAAAGCATTCCCAAAACCAGCGCCACCAGCACAGCCCAGGCGAAAAGCTGCACCTGCTGCAGCCAAGGCAGTTCATGAGCCGTCCACATGGGAACATGCCAAAACGCCCAAGTTATCCCCGCAATCAGCAGAGAGCGTCTCTCCCTTCCTCCCTCTGCCAAGCGCTGCAAAAAGAAGCCGCGCCAGGCCATTTCCTCCATCAATGCTGTTACAAGCAGGTAGCAGCTGCTGGTCAAAAACGAGAATGCGGAAGAATATGTTTCCACAAAAAGCTCTTTTCCTGTTATCAGAGAATACCCTGCCGTACAGCATACGCCAAGAAAAACCATGCCAAGGCACACAAGGAGTTCCTTCCGGGATACCACCTTGAAGCTCCCAACAAAATACGCTTTCAAACTATGAGAATACAACAGGAACGAAAAAGAGACTATTGCCGGGATAAGCACAAAGCCATTTCTCAAATAAGAGAGCGCAGGGGGAACTTCCACATCCCACAGCTCCAACAACCCGGGAAGATAGCAAAGAGCGGAAAAGCCATAAACCAAAACAAGCCATAAAATCCATTTGCTTTTTGCCATAACCTACCTCGATTAGATACAGGGCGCCGGATCAAGAACCGCAAGTCGGACTCTCAAAAGCGCTCACCTGATTTTTGCGCAAATCGGATGAATTTCGGCGTGATGATTTGCGACGGCGTACTGGGGTACTCCGAGCAAATCAGAGCCCGAAACTCGCCGATTATGCAAAAAATCACAACTCCTGTCTTCCCTGCATGGCTCTTTGCAAGGTAACTTCATCGGCATACTCCAGATCGCCGCCTACAGGAATGCCGTAAGCCAAACGGGTCACCCGCACGCCCAGAGGCTTTAAAAGCCGGGAAAGATACATGGCGGTGGCCTCTCCCTCCACTGTGGGATTGGTGGCCATGATGACCTCCTGCACTGTGCCGTCTATGCGGCTTAGCAGTTCCTTAATGTGAAGCTGGTCGGGGCCAATGCCGGACAGTGGGGAGATCGCCCCATGGAGCACGTGGTACTGGGCGTTATACTCCCCTGCCCGCTCCAGGGCGAACACGTCCTTTGGCTCCTCTACCACGCAGATCACCGATTTATCCCGGAGATCGTTACGGCAGACCGGGCAAAGCTCACTGTCCGTCAAATTGCAGCACACAGAGCAGTAATGGATCTTTTCATGGGCCTCCACAATAGCGGAGGCAAAGGATTCCGCTTCCTCTTTTGTCATATCCAGCACATGGTAAGCAAGGCGCTGGGCATTTTTATGGCCGATCCCAGGCAGGCTTTCAAACTTTTCCACAAGCCCCTCCAGCGGGGGAACATGGTAATTTCCCATCAGAACATACCGGGAATGCCCATGCCGCCGGACACAGCGGACATTCTATCCTCTTTTTCCTGATTGGCGCTGCGCAGAGCCTCATTGACAGCAGCCGTTACCAGATCGCCCAGCATTTCAGCGTCCTCCGGATCGATGACCTCCGGCTTGATCTCCACCGATTTCACTTCCAGCTTTCCGGTAACGGTAGCCTTTACCGCGTCTCCGCCAGAGGTGGCGGAATACTCCTTTTCCTCCAGCTCCGCAGTGATCTCCGCGATTTGCTCCTGCATTTTCTGGGCCTGCTTTGCCAGCTGCTGAAGGTTCGCCGCGCCGCCTCCGCCATAGCCCTGGGGTAATCTTGCTTTCATATTCTGTCACGATCCTTTCTGAATTTTTTCAAACTGCATTAAAACGGAATAGAATCCTCCGGGAGGGGAGGCAACTCCTCTTCCGCTTCCTCCTGAAGCGCAATGCCGGATTCCGCGGCCCGGCGGGCCAGCTCCTCCAACGGGTCGCTTTCCTCTGCCGCCGCTTCCTTTCGATAGGGCCCCAGCCGGTAGGTGCGGCCCGTTACATGGCGAATGGCTTCCCGCATGCGTTCCCGCTGCTCCGGCCGCTTCAACAGCTCAAAAGCGATCTCCGGCGCGTCGATGAGCATATAGTCCCCGTTGATATAGGCAGAGGAGCCGGAAAAAGCCATGGCCACGCTTTTAGTGGAATTCTTGATGACCTGCAGGATCTCCGGCCAGTCCCGGAACCGCTGGGCCTCCGCAGAAAGCGCCCGGATATCCACTGTAGGAGCAGGCTTTGCCGCCGGCTTTTCGGCAGGTGGGTCCAAAACCGCTTTTTCCGGTTTTTCCTGCTCTATTGGCGGTTCCACCGGCAAGGGAGCCTGCTCAAAGACGGGCGTTTCCTCCGGAAGCTCCGGCTCCGGAGGTGGCGCTTCCGGCAAAACCTCGGAAGGCGCTGGAGGCTCCTCTATAATTTCTTTTTCCTGAGAAGGCGGTTTTTCCGGGGCTGCTTCCCGTTGGGGAGCCGCCTTAGTTTCCTTCGGCAAGACCTGTTCCGCCGGAACCTCCGGTACAGGCAGCTGCCTTCTCAAAGCCGGAGCGCCGCTTTCCAAGGCCTCCAGCCTGCGAAGCAGGGCTTCCGGCGTGGCGTCCAGCTCCGGGGAGCAAAGACGCACAAAGGCCATTTCCAGCTGCGCACGCTGGTTGCTGTAACGCATTTTATTCAGGGTTTCTTCAAAGGTATCCAGGCTGTGCAAAATAGAGGAAAGGCTTATGGACAAGGCCTGGCGGTTCATAACCTCCCACTCTGCTGACGAAGCCGTCACCAGCCGGGAAGCGTCCTTCATGGTTTTGATCAGCATCAAACCCCGGAAATATTCCGCCATTTCCTCGCACAGGCGGCTCATATCCTTGGATTCCCGATAGAGCTCGTCGATCATGTTCAAAGCGCCGGCGCTGTCCCGCTCCGCCACTGCCTGGGCCAGGGAGGAAAGGTAGTCCCTTGCCGCCACACCCGCTGTGCGGTTCACAGTTTCCAGGGTCACGTGGCTGTCACGCCCCAGGCACTGATCCAAAAGGGAAAGGGCGTCCCGCATGGCGCCGTCCGCAATACGGGCGATCAGCAGGGCGGCCTCCCGGTCAAGCTCTGCCCCCTCTTCCCCGGCCACATAGCTCAGCCTGTCCGCAATGGCCTCCGGGGAGATCCGCCGGAAATCAAAGCGCTGGCAGCGGGACAAAATCGTGGGCAGGAGCTTATGCACCTCGGTGGTGGCCAGAATAAAGATCACATGGGCGGGCGGCTCTTCCAGCGTTTTCAAAAGCGCGTTAAAGGCCGCCACGGAAAGCATGTGTACCTCATCGATGATATACACACGGTACTTGGCGGTAGCCGGTGTGAAGTTGGATTCTTCAATCAGGGAGCGAATGCTGTCTACGCCATTGTTGCTGGCGGCGTCGATCTCCACCACGTCCAGGATCGACCCGTCCTCCAGGCCCCGGCAGACCTCACATTCTCCGCAGGGATCTCCGTTTTGCGGATTCAGGCAGTTTACGGCCTTTGCCAGAATTTTGGCGCAGGTGGTTTTTCCCGTGCCCCGGGAGCCGGTAAACAGGTAAGCATGGGCAATGCGCCCGCGGGTCAGCTCATTTTTCAGGGTCACAGTGACCTGGGGCTGATCCACCACGTCCGCAAAAAAGCGGGGCCGGTATTTTCGGTACAGAACCTTATACATAAACAGCCGCCTTTCTGAAAATTTGCCGGAAAGAAAACATAAGGCAGAAGCCCGGTAGAATATGAGAACGGACAGGCGACCTGCATCGCCCGGAAGCATCCGCTTAATGCTGCTCGGTTCCCCGCCTGACATGGTTCACGGCGTTCCGCCGTACAGACCTGTCCGCTCCCATATTCCACTGTTCCACTGCCAGATTGCGGCATTTTTATGGCCGCGCACACGTTTCTTTTCCTATTATACCTTTTACGGCTTGAAAAAACAAGAGGAAATTGATATTCTAGATACTGGATTTAGATGCCGGATGCTGAATGCCGGACAAAGGAGCTTTCCGGCATCTTACTTTTGAAAGGAGCTTTCTCATGATCCGAAAAGCCGTATATTCCGACCTTCCCGCCATTGGGGCGCTGTACCGGGACGCAAAAGCCTCTCTTCGCGCCATGGGAGTAGACCAATGGCAGGAGGGCGATTATCCCAATGAAACAGACGCCAGAATTGACATTGACAACGGCACAGGCTATGTGCTGGAAGAAGCCGGAGAGGTTCTGGCAGTGGCATGCATTGCCTTCGGAACAGAACCCACCTACGAAATGATAGAAGATGGCAGCTGGGGAGCCGCTCCCGCAAGGTACGGCTTTCTGCACCGGATCTCTGTGGCTTCCAAAGCGAAGGGAAAAAACGCCGCCGGACAGCTGTTTGACGAGCTAAAGCGCCAGGCTGCGGAGCAGGGCATTTCCGTTCTTCGGTGCGATACCCACCGGGACAACCTTCCCATGCAACGGGCTCTTGCCAAAAGCGGATTTTCCCGCCGGGGCGTGATCCATGTGGAAGATGGCAGCGAGCGGATTGCCTTTGAGCTGATCTTTTCCGAACTGTAAAGCTAAATAGCTTTACTGACAAAGACCGCAAAACCGGGAACCATGCGACATGGTTCCCGGTTTTCTCTTTTATCCCAGCCGGAACAGCTTTACCCCATAGGGCGGCAGAGTGATGCTTCCCTGAAGCTCCACCTGCTCCCCAGAGAGCAGCTCTGTGGCAGGGCCGTGGTGCTGGCAGCCCACGGTGAATTCTGCGTTTTCAGCATTCACTGCCATCAGAACGGTTTCGCCATCGCAGGAACGGCTCATGACCCACTGCTTATTGAGCAGCGTTTCATTCTTAAAATCCCCATAGCACAATGCTTTGCTTTCCCGTTTTGCCCGGGAAAGCTTTCCCAAAAATTCTGTCAGTTCATTTTCCACCGGCCCGTCAAAACAGGGGCGCAGGGCGGGATCGCCATCCTTTTTCTCCCCGTCCGTGCCCCACTCGCTGCCATAGTACAGGCAGGGAATGCCCGGCATACAGAACAATACCGCATAAAGGGGGAAAAGCTGGCCCTTTTCCTGCAAAATGCTGTGAATTCGGGTCACATCGTGGTTATCGGCAAAGCAGAGAAGGTGCTTTCCCCGATAAAGCGTCCAATTTTCCGGCCCGAACTGCCGCTGAAGGGAATGGGCGATCTCGAATAGATTCATGGAATTAAAGGCGGAATACAGGCCCTTGTAGCATTCGTAATTTGTTACGCTGTCCAGCATATCCGGGTTCATGACCCGGTTGTAGTCTCCGTGGATCATTTCTCCCAAAAGGAAAAACGCGGGATCTTTTTCTTTACAGAAGGAATGAAGCCGCCGGAGAAATTGTTCGTCCAGCAGATAGGCCACGTCCAGCCGAAGGCCGTCGATACCGAATTCATTGATCCAGCCGCCCACACAGCTTAAAATGTGATCTACTACAGCAGGATTTTGCAGATTCAGCTTCACCAGCTCAAAATGGCCCTCCCAGCCCTCGTACCAAAGGCCGTCATGATAGCAGGAATCGCCACCGAAATTCAGGTAAAACCAGTCCTTATAGGGAGAGGCCTCCCGGTTTTTCAGCACGTCCTGAAAGGCCCAGAAGCCCCGGCCCACATGGTTGAACACACCGTCCAGCACCACCCGGATCCCGGCGGCGTGAAGGGCCTCCGCCACCTCCTGAAACGCCTGGTTCGTTCCCAGGCGGCAGTCGATTTTGCTGTAATCCCGGGTATCGTAGCCGTGGGTATCGGACTCAAAGACAGGAGAAAAATACACCGCTCCGATCCCCAGCTTTTGCAGATGGGGGATCCATTCCTTCACCTTCAGGATCCGGTTTTCCGCCGCGCCATCGTTTGCAAAGGGCGCGCCGCAGAAGCCCATGGGATAAATTTGATAAAAAACGGCGCTGTTTTGCCAGCCAATTTCATTTTTCATAGGAAACCTCCGAATAAGAACAGGCGTTTACTCCGCCCGGATCTG
This sequence comes from uncultured Clostridia bacterium, assembly GCA_947171615.1. GTDB lineage: Bacteria > Bacillota > Clostridia > Oscillospirales > Acutalibacteraceae > Acutalibacter. Next base: position 9,868 of record CAMVYG010000023.1, on the reverse strand, counting down.
TGTGGTCTCTGTCTGCACCAATGCCTCCCGGAGCAGCGCTTCCCCATCGATGGCCTTTTCCGCCGCTTCTACAAAATGCAGGAGCGGCCTTGTGCGGGGGTGCTTCGGTGTGAAAATAGTGCAGCAGTCTTCATAGGGCTCAATGGAAATATCATAGGTATCGATTTGATAGGCAAGCTTTATGATCTCGGTTTTATCCGCACCGATCAAAGGCCGGAAAACAGGCATATCCGCCACGGCGTCGGTACAGGCAATGGCCTGTAGGGTCTGGCTTGCCACCTGGCCCAGGCTTTCCCCGGTGATCAGCGCGGCGCAGCCCTCTTCCCGGGCGATCCGCTCCGCCGCCCGAAGCATAAAGCGCCGGAGGATCACGGTATTCAGATCCTCCTGGCAATGATCCCGAATGGCCTCCTGCAGCTTTGTAAAATTCACGGTAATCAGCTTGATCCGCCCGGCGTATTCGCTGACCTTCCGAAGCAGGCGCACCACTTTTTCATGAGCCAGCTCGCTGGTATAGGGTGGACTTGCAAAATGGATGGCGGTAAGCTCCACTCCCCGCTTTGCCATCTGCCAGGCCGCTACCGGGCTGTCCAGGCCGCCGCTGATGAGGATCGCGGCCTTTCCCCCGGAGCCCACCGGAATTCCACCCGCGCCGGGCTTTGGGTCGGTGTGAATATAGGCGCAGGCCTCCCGCACCTCCACCCGAACTGTGATCTCCGGGTGATGCACATCCACCCGCAAATGAGGGAACTGTTCCAGAAGATAGCCCCCCACCTCGGCGGAAACCTCCGGAGATTTATACGGGAACTTTTTATCGCTGCGCTTGCATTCCACCTTAAAGGTGGATACAGCTTCCAGATCGTCCTTCAGGTATTCCGCCGCTTTTTCGCAAATTTTTGAAAGCTCCTTTTCCGCCGCCCCGGCTCTGGCATAGCCCACTACCCCAAACACCTTAGCGCAGCATTCCTCCGCCAGATCCAGATCGGCCTCCTTATTTTTCGGCTCCACATACACGGTGGACTGAAGAGCCGAAACAGTAAAATCCCCAATGTGCTTCAGCCTGCGGCGGATATTTTTTAACAGCACATCTTCAAACGTCCTTCGGTTTAAGCCCTTCAGGGCGATCTCGCCCTGCTTCAATAAGATAACTTCTTTTTCCATGGAAACTGCCTGCTCCTTTGCCGGTTAATCAATCGCCAAATCCTGAATGGATCGTTTTTCCCCATAAAGAAAGCCCTGAAAACCAGAGCGTTTCAAAGTCTATTTTCTATCTTACCATGAGGCCGCTTTTCCGTCAAGAAAAAGGAAAAACAGGGAGTGTCCAAACAGGTATTTTATACCGCATCCACTTCCTAAGACGCCGTGGCGTCCTTCGCGCCAAGCAACGGATATCTCCCCCCGCCTTAGAGGCGGTGAGATAAGAACGATTTGTAGGGGCGCATATTATGCGCCCGCGGGCGGCTAATAGCCGCCCCTACAAGGTTTCTTAAAACAGCGCCTGTTCGGCGGGGGAGATATCCAAAAAACCTCGGAATGGACGCTCCTGAAAAATACAGGGTTTGGGATATCGCATAGGAAAAGGACACAAGGGCGGTATGAACCGCCCCCTGTGTCCTTTTAAAAGCTTCCCTTAACGCTTATCTTCTTCCCACAACAGAACGATACCATCCTCCGCCGGAAGAGAAATGCGTCCGGTAGAAGGCACTTGCACAGTTTCGCCTGTCCAAAGATCAGTGTATTTCCCGGCTGGGGCGATCAGCTGCAATTTTCTGCCCTGCCGCCAGCTGCAAGGGTTTGCCAGAATTGCCGTCAGACTTCCTCTTTCGCAAACCAGGGGCAGAGCATAGGCTGCCTGCTCAAAGCTTGCCGGACGAACGGGCAGCAGAGAATCTGCCGTCAACTTGTGCAGAATATATTTCAGTCCCAGCTGGTTTTCCTGCTCGTGAACGGCGGAAGGGCCCATCATACCGTTGACCAGTACGAATTTCCCCTGCTGATAGGTCCGCTCCCACACACAGGGTTCGCCGTCCTTTTCAAAACGAATCCCGTCCCAGGGGTACCAACCCGCGTCCGGTGAAAAATCCGGGCGTATTCTGGTAAGCAGCCACGTTCCCGCCTCTTCTCCAAACAGTGAAATCTTATACCCATTATAATCCGTTTCCAGATCGGAAGCGATCATGCCGATCTCCTTTGCCAGCCCGCCCGGCCAGGGGCAGTACATAGCGGCATCCGGCGTTTTCCGCCCGGTGGTGGCATCCAGCACTACCGTACCGCCATTTTCGGCAAACGCCAGCACCTTTGCTGCGTTTTCCTCCGACCATGACACCAAATGGGACAAAAACAGGGTTTTTCCGCCGCAGTTTTCCTGGGGGATATCTGCCAGACGGCATTGAGCGGCATTGACCCCAGCCTGCATCAGCCGGGCAGTAAGCATTGCGCCCCCCAAAGCCCCGTCATGCACCCTGCGGCCCTTTACATCGCTGCCCCGTTCACTGTCGGGAACCTCCACCACCTGGGAATCCTGATCAAAGGCCACCAGTACATTGCTTTCCCGAGGTGTGTGACCTCCCGTAACACGATCTACCGTTTCCATAACATCGCGCACCCGCTTCGTCATTCTGCTGCGCCCGGTATGCTGATCGTTATTATCCAAAAGGCCCCAGTCTCCAGCCTCACAGTCATAGGAACGCTGATTCAAAAGCCAGCCGGTAACAGATTCTGCCCCGGCGAAGATCCCAGAAAAACAGAATCGTGCCAGCTCAGAGGGTTCCACATCGGAAGGACGGGTGGAGGAGCTCAGTGTGTTGCCGCACTGCACCTCCGTGACTTCCACCCTTTGAACACTGGGGTGTGAAGCTGTTTTCTTTACGCCCAGAGACATCAGCGCCGGGAACATTTCCCGATCACAGAAGGTAAAGTGCCAGGCAGGGTGATAGCTTGCGCCTACCACATCTACGATCTTTGCAAGCTCTTCCTGATCCAATCCGGAATGCGCCTGGTTTTCCAGTAAGGGTGTAGGATTGATACAGGTTGGCGTTACCGTATCATATTTCCGTACCAGATCCTGAATTTGCTGTAATTCCCATTCCAGCCACTTCATGGAAAATCGGTCAAAATCCATCACTGGGCGATAGGAAGCCCAACTATTTCCAATATGGGCAGGGTGCAGAATTTCATCGGGAAACTGCGCCTCTGAAAAGCTTTGATAGCCGGTACGCCACCGTTTGTTCAGTGTGGAAATATTTCCTTCATAGGCCTTTTCCAGCCACGCCTGCCAATGGCGGCGCGCCTGATCGCTGCGCTCTCGCCGGGCTGCCGGTTCGTTCCACAAAATCCACTGCCCCAGCGCCGGGTGATCCTTATAGCGGGTAACGCAGCGCTCCACATATCGTTCCATAGCGGGCCACTGGCTTTCATCCAGAAACCCGGTATGAGAATGGAGCAGGGAGGGAGTGCCGATGTGCCAGGGACCGGAATTTGCCGTCAAGGTAGCCTTTACCTTGACCCCGTACTTTTCGCAGGCGTCAAACACATGATCAAACACTGTAAAATCCCACTGGCCGGGCTGTTCCTCGATCCAGGGCCACATCAGAAAAATGCGCAGCCAGCCTAACCCACTTTCCGCCGCTGTTTTTACCAGATAATCCACTCGTGAGGGGCTGTCTGTGGGCTCTACCCACAGCTGACAACCCAGATATTCTTTCGCGTCCTGATGCTTCATAAATTTCCACTCTCCATTTTCTTTTGGTTCATGTAGTGCAGCCCCAGCAGCACGGAGTGTTCCGGGTTTTTAGCCAGGCGGAACTCCGGCTTTCCCCAGGGCGTCCACGCATGTTTACTCACATTTCGGAAAAGCCTGCTGGTCAGCTCTTCTCCCCAGTGCAGCACGCCGCCGCTAAGTACCACAACCTCCGGATCATAGGCATAAAGAAGCGTGGTCAGGCAATTGCTCCAATAATCGCAGCATTCGTCAAAAATTTCCCGTGCCAGCCTGTCTCCGGCGTTATAATACCGTTGAAGCACTTCAAAATTCATAACAGGCTCCTGCTTTAAAGGACTTTGCAGGGAAGCCTCCTCCACCATATGCTGTAACGCCCAGGTGCTGGCCTGCGCCTCTGCGCAGCCTATGCCGGGACAGCCTGTGCAGGGGCGTCCATTGTGCTGCAAGGGCATATGTCCCAGCAAAACGCCAGCCTGATAATGCCTGCCACGGATCAATTTTCCGTCCATCACAGCGGCGGTACCGATACCCGTACCCAGGATCATCAACACAAAGTCATTGGTATCTTTGGCCGCGCCGTAGCCCCACTCCCCCAACGCGGCGGCGTTGGCGTCGTTTTCCAACACCATGGGCAGGCCCAGGATATTCTGTACCCAGCCTTCAAAATCAAAGCCCACGCAATCCGCGAATTTATTATTGTGGCCGAGAACCTGCTTTTTGTCCGCATCAACCAAACTGGGAAAAGCGATCCCCACACCTTCAAGCTGATACTGCTTTTGCCAATCCTTACAGATCTTTTCCAGCTCCGGTGCAAGGGGAGCAAAACCTTTTTGTGAATTGGAGGCAAGTTTTGTGGATTCTACCACTTGCCCTTCAGATACCACGCCCAGCTTCACTCTGGTGCCGCCCAAATCAATGGAAATGGTATTCATATCCCCGTTCCTTTCCGAAAAGCTATCTGCTTTCCCGCAAAACAGCTTTTCCGTCTTCACAGACTACTCTAATAGAGAATCCCGCTGTTTCGATAGAGCCATAGTCGTGTCCGGCGTCGGACGGCCAGCAGGCCCCTACCACCAGGTCGGTATCTCCTGTATTGACAAGTCTGTGCGCGATATGCCCGCCAATATAGTGCAGAGAGCCCTTTTCCACCTTCTCTGCGGTACATCTCCGGTTTTTGTCCATCAGCAGGAGGACGCCTTCCCCAGAAATGCCCCAATAATATTCCGCTGTTTCCCGTTTCTGGTGGAAATGCCCTTTTGTCATAAAATATTCATTTCCCACTCTGCCTGGGTGAATGGTGCTGGTGCCGAAAAACAGGCCTCCTGAAGTTCCTTCTTCCACCGCCATGTGGGCGTCAACTTCATATACCGGCTGCTCTCCATCCATGGCGGAAAAGGCTTCTGCGTCTGCAAAAACGCCTGCCAGCTGGGACAGCTTCTTCTGAGAATGAGAGGCATATTGCCCGCTCAGTTCTCCGGTTTGTAAGTTGTATCGTTCCCCTGCTTCTTTGATCGTCATCGCTGCCCCCTCACTTCATTCCAGAATCGCCGATGAGCTTGGTCATTCTCTGGTGCCAGTCCCGCTCTCTCCACATGCCCACAAACTGCGGCCCGCAAAAATTACTGGTACCCATGCCTGCCCATCGTCCGGTGGCGGCGGCGGTTTTCACACCCAATTCGTTCAGATCCAGAATCCAATTCCAGTTCAGCAAGGGCCAGTCCTTGTAATCCACCACGGACCAGCATTCCGTTGTGACCAGCGGCTTGCCGGAGCGCCGGGACCATTCTGCGGCGCGCTGGATCTCCTCTACCAGGCAGCGGTCATAATGCGCCTTTGATTCCCGATAAATTCGTTCGCCGTTTAAGGCCAAATTTGTATAGCCGGTATCGTCAAAACGGGCAAAGTCGTAGCCCACTTTATCATAAAATTCACTGCCGTTGGTCATCCAGATATGAGGCTCAATGAAATCCAGAGGACTGACATCCTCCTCCACATTGGAGATATGCCCACAGTAGGAGAAGGTCATTGGAATATCCGGATAGTGTTTTTTCACCTCGGTGATGGCTTCCCGCATCCAGTTCAGCGAGCGTTTGGAATCTCTGGCGCATTCTCCTCCCCTGGTGAAGAAGGGCGCCCAGGCGCTCAGAGGCCACTCATTGCAGAGATCCACATAAAGGATATTATCCAGCTCTCCCCACTCTTTGATATAATCCAGGGTTTTGATCCAGATATCCGCGTGATCCTTTGCGGTCAAAATACTCATTCTGGTATTGTCCAGATCCTCCCGGAACCAGGTGGAGAGGCCTACCCGAACCTTGTGGCGGCGGCAAGCTTTCAGAAAATCCCGGAAATCATCGTGCAGGGTGATTCTGTTTACAGACTGGCTGCCCCAGGTCTGCAAATTCCAAACGGGCTTCAGCGTCCATTCTCTATGAGCGTCCCAGGCCATCAGATGCGGGAAAGCGTCAATGCGCACAGCGTCATAGCCCCGGTCTGTCAATTCCGTAAGGGCCTGATCCCAATCCTCATAGCCCGCGCCGGGCCATCGCCGCTCGATCCAGGAAAACTCCCACATGGTAATGGCAAACGGCTTTTCAATTTTGAACAGTTCTTTCGTTGCTTTGTCAAATTGCTGATTCATAGAAACTCCTCCAAAATGTAGCGATAAAGCTATTTTTCCCGGCAGTACCGGGTTACGGACCTTTTACTTCACAGACGCCTATGTGGTTTTATCCGTTACGCCCGCATAAACCACATAGGCGTATCGGGACGCATCGTAAAAGGAACGGGTATATTCCAGCACGTTCAGGTCGCTGTCAAAGGCCACTCGGGTGCGCCTCATCACAGGGTCTCCCTGCTTCAGCGTCAGAGTCTCCGCCAACTTCTGGTCTGCTACAACGGCTTCAAACCGCTCCTCAATTCCCACCGGCGGATGCACGCCGCAGTCCTCCAGCAGCTGGTAAAGGGAGCCGTAATACCGGCTGTTGTCCAGCGGAAGCTCCACCTTACCGGAAAGATAGGTATCAAACAGGACAATTACACGGCTATTGGCAGTTCTGACCCTGCGAACACGATACAAAAGCTCTCCCGGTTTGCAGGAAAAAAGCTCGGCCAATTCCTCATCCGCCTCCACCTGCATACATTCAGCGAACTTTGTGCCCGGTACCATATTGCGCTCCCGCATTTCCTCCGTAAAGCTTTTAATACTGGTCAACCGTTCCTCAATCACCTGCTGACGGGCCACGATCGTTCCTTTTCCCCGGGTACGCACCACCAGGCCTTCCTGCTCCAGAGAGGAAAAGGCCTGCCGAATGGTAATGCGGCTTACCCCGTAATACTCCTGCAGCTCCGCCTCTGTGGGAAGCGTTTGCCCGTATTCATATTCCTTGCCTGTGATCTTTTCCTTCAGGTCCTGATAGATCTGCATGTACAGGGGCAAAGCGCCTTTTGAATAATCCAGGCTTTTCAAAGCTGAAATCTCCCCTCTCCCTGTCTGACGATTTCATAAATTCCTTCAAGCTCTCTTATTTTCCGGCGTTCTCACATAAGCGCGAATCACCTTGACCGGTGTTTCACCTACAGGGCGAATGGTGTACCGTCCCGCCGCGGCCGGAAGAATAAAGGTTTCCGCGTAATGTACCTCAAAGGGCTCAAAGGCGCCGTCAGGGCTCTCGATAACGGCGGCCTCCCCTTCCACCAGGTTCAGCATATTCACATTATTGCAGGTATCCAAAGGACAGGCGGTTTTGATCTCATACCGCCGGGTCTCAATAAATTCCAGCTCGTGTAACCCGGTGTGCTCTTCCTTATACCCCTCTGTTTCCTGTACGGTATAGACGGGGCTGACCAGGTTTTTTTCCACCCAGCGCGTTTGTCTGTCCCACTGAATGACCTTCTCCCCGTGTTCAATGTGAATGGGTCGGGGCCTGCCGTCCAGCCCCAGACGACCCCAGTCCCAAAGCTTCATGGTAAAGATATAGGGCGTGGCGCTGATCTCCAGCACCATACAGCCGCTTCCGGAGCAGTGTACGGTTCCGGCGGGAATCAAAAAATGGTCGTGCTTTTTCGCGGGGAAACGGTTGATATACCGATCCGCATCAAAGGGCTTTTCCCCTGTCTGGGCGATTTTCAGATCCTCGATCATTTCTTCGGGACAAATGTTTTCCTTCAGTCCCAGATAAACCTCGGCCCCCTCCTGGGCATCCAGAATATAATAGCTCTCATCCTGGGTATAGCTCATGCCGAACTGGTTGTGAATATAATCTGTCAGCGGGTGCACCTGCAAGCTCAGGTTCTGTCCGCCCATGGTATCGAGAAAGTCAAAGCGAATGGGAAATTCCGCGCCGAACCGGGCGTATACCTGAGGCCCCAGAAGCTCCTTCGGGCGGTAAAGCACCAGGTTCATGGCGGGCGTTTCCAGCAAAACGCCGCTGATCTCCAAATACAGGCTGTTTTCCTCCGGCACGCCATCAAAGGACCAGGCATAATTCTTTTCCTCCGGATCCAGCCCGCAGACACGCTTCATCCACTGGCCGCCCCAAACACCGGGATCAAAATAAGGCACGGTGCGGAAAGGCTTTTGTGAAAGCTCCGTAAGCGCCCGGCGGTAGCAATCCCCCGCCGCCATAGAAGGCGCACCCTTTTTGTTGGTATCCAGATAAAAATCGAAGCTGTCAAACAAACCGCGCTTCTGCTTATCGCCGATCCTCCACTCAAAGAAGTACCCCTGTTTATTCTTTTTCAGAGTGTCTTCCCCGGGATTGTCCGTATAGTAATTCGTCATGCCGCGGCGGTACCGCAGCTGGATCTCCCACCGGGAAATATCGGCATAAACCAGCAGATCCGTTTTTAAAAGGCTGCCCGCGCCAAAGCCGAACACAATCGTAAGCCCGGCAACCTCTCTTGCCTGCCGCCGAAGCGATTCCAGTTTTTCTTCCTCCTGAAAATCGCTGAGCGTTCCGAAATACATCCGGCCAAACACCCGGTCATCGGTCAGAAAGGGCGCGATTCTCTTCGCAAATTCCTCTTTCGGGCAAAGCGCCTCCCGCATATTCAAAAGCCGTGCGGGTTGAAGGGCACAAAGGGCCTCCAAAAGCTCTTCCTCATCTACTCCCGGATAAACATCCACCGCCAAAAGGCAGGAGCCTTTTTTCTCTATCCGTTCTTTGATCTGCCGGGATAAAACCTCCAAAATATCCGGATATCCCGACCAGGCTTGGGGCGTTTCCGTTTTCGTATGGTTGATGGGATTTTTACAGTAATTCATAATATCAACTTTCTTCCTTTCGGGGAATATCGCTTATCTCTTTTCCTTCCGCCACTTCCGGCAGCAAGCGCTTAAGGCCTGTAACCCTCCCAAAGCTGAGGAAAGCGCTGGGGCTGGGTCACAAACTGGAAAAGCGCCGGATTTTCCCGATACTGCTGATAGATCGGCACCCCCGGCCGAAGGCCGAAATCCTCATAGGTACGGGCAGGCTTCACAGTCAGGCGGGCGCTGGTATATTTTTCATTGGCTTCCCAGACAACGCCGCCCTGTTTTTCAAGCAACGGGAAATACGCGATCCCCCCGTGACGGCGCACCTCGTCATAGACAAAACCATAATCCCGCACACACCATGCGCCAAAGGTCATGCTTTTACCGGGATCCATATTGATCGTGGCATGCACCCAGCCCGGCGGAACAATGATCACATCACCCGGTTTTCCGATCACGGCATAGCAGTTTCCCGCGTCGTCTTCGCCGCTTTCCTGCATGTAAATACAGGCCTTGCCGTCCCAGATCTCATATACCTCACAGGTAGACGCTCCGCAGGAAGGGGAAACGGCATGGATATGGCCCTGAGAACGGACAGGCTCTCTGCCAAGGCTGCCCTTTGCGTAAGTTACCGCTCCGTACAGCAGGTTTTGAACAAGCAGATCCTCGCGATCCTCCAAAAGCCCCACGTCCATGGCGATGCAATACACATCCTCAGGCCCCTCACACTTCGGCTCCAGCAGAGAGGGCCTGATAGCGTCCAGCTTCCGCAGCTCCGGTTCCGGACCATACGCCCTTTCTCCATATTGGAACCCCATGGGCTCTGTGGTTGTCAAAATAGGAAACCCGGGATAGAATTCCATCTGCTTTCCCGCCCTTTCTAAAGTTATAAC
>CAMVYG010000022.1 GCA_947171615.1 uncultured Clostridia bacterium | reverse complement strand
GTGAGGAAAGGAGAGAAAACTCCATGATCGAAAAAACCAGCGGTAAAGAAACTGCGGAATACGGTATCGACTGGGACGCCAGAGACGAGGAGATGGATCTGGAAAACCGGCTGACGGAAACCGGGTACACCCCGGAAGACAAAGAAGTGGAAAATCCGCTGCGCCCCCGGACGTTTTCAGAATATATCGGGCAGGAAAAAGCCAAGGAAAACCTGAAAATTTATATTGAGGCGGCGAAAAGCCGGAAGGAAACTCTGGATCATGTATTGCTTTACGGCCCTCCCGGCCTGGGAAAAACCACCCTGGCGGGGATCGTTGCCAACGAAATGGGGGTCAATCTGCGCATTACCAGCGGCCCGGCCATTGAAAAGCCGGGAGACCTGGCGGCGCTGCTGACGAATCTTAGTCCCGGCGATGTGCTGTTTATCGACGAGGTACACCGCCTGCCCCGCACGGTGGAGGAGATCCTGTACCCTGCCATGGAGGACTTTGCCCTGGATATCATCACGGGCAAGGGACAGATGGCGGCTTCCTATCATCTGCCGCTGCCGAAATTCACCCTGGTGGGAGCCACCACCCGGGCAGGGCAGCTTTCCGACCCTTTGCGGGATCGCTTTGGCGTGGTGCTGCGCCTGGAGCTGTATTCTCCGGCAGAGCTCTCGAAGATCGTTTCACGCAGCGCCGGAATTTTACAGGCGGAGATCGAAGCAGACGCGGCGCTGGAGATCGCTTCCCGTTCCCGGGGAACGCCCCGTATCGCCAACCGGCTCTTAAAGCGGGTGAGGGATTTTGCGGAGGTCATGAGCGGCGGGGTAATTACCCTGAACACGGCCCGCATTGCCCTGGACAGAATGGAGATCGACGAGTTGGGCCTTGACCAAAGCGACCGGAACATGCTTTCTGCCATTATCAAAAATTACGGCGGCGGCCCGGTAGGTTTGGAGACCCTGGCGGCAGCCATCGGGGAAGAGTCCGTTACCATTGAAGACGTAAACGAACCCTATCTCATGCAGATCGGCTTTTTGACCCGCACCCCCCGGGGGCGCTGCGTTACCCCGGCGGCTTATCTTCATCTTGGGCTGCCTGTGCCGGCTGCCTTGCGGGGCGCAGAATCCACAGGCCAGCTGAAGCTGGAAGAATAAACAACGCTGGGAGGAAGCTTATATGGGATTTTTCAGCAGAGAAAAAACCGAGTTTGACGACAGATTTGAGTTCAAGGGGAAAGGCTTCATCGGTTCGACTATACGATACGAAATCATTGCGGATAAAGTTACAGGAGTACACTATCTTGTAACAGTCAGATATGGCGAACCTGACGGCGGGTATGGTATTACCCCGCTGCTGGATGAAAACGGGAACGTAGTCATTAAAAAGTAGTAGGTAAACCAGTAACGAGAAAGGTGATTAAACATGGGAAGACTTTTCGGAACAGATGGAATCAGAGGCATTGCAAACAAAGACCTGACCTGTGAGCTGGCAACCCAGCTGGGCAGGGCGGCAGCCTGTGTGCTGACCAACAAAAGCAACCGCCACCCCAAGGTGCTCATTGGCAAGGACACCCGGCTTTCCTCCGATATGCTGGAAACCGCCATGGCGGCGGGGCTGTGCAGCATTGGGGCCAGCGTGGTAACGTTGGGCGTGGTACCCACCCCTGCCGTGGCCTATCTGGTGGAAAAGTATAAGGCGGACGCGGGCGTGATGATTTCCGCTTCTCACAATTCCTATGAATATAACGGCATCAAGATCTTCTCCGGAGACGGCTTTAAGCTGCCGGACGACCTGGAGGAGCGTATTGAGGATATCATTCTCGGGAAATCCGATATTTCCGGGGAATTTCCCACAGAGGACGGCATCGGCACTGTCAGCCAGGCGGAAAACGCCGTGCGGGATTACATCGACCATGTGAAAAACTCCGTTCACTTCTCTCTGGACGGTTTGAAGATCGCCATCGATACCGCCAACGGTTCTGCCAGCGCCACGGCGGAGACTTTGTTTACCGAGCTGGGGGCTCAGGTCACCATGCTCAACGACCACCCGGACGGGATCAATGTGAACCGGGACTGCGGCTCTACCCACATGGAAGGGCTGATTGAGTATGTGAAAACCCATGAGGTGGATGCGGGCGTGGCCTTTGACGGCGATGCGGACCGTTGTCTGATGGTGGACGAACAGGGCAATTTCATCGATGGCGATTTCATCATGGCCATCTGCGCCCTGGATATGAAGAGCCGGGGCAAGCTTTCCAGAAACACGGTGGTGGGCACCATTATGACCAACATGGGCTTCCAGCGGTTTTGTGAGGAAAACGGCATGGATTTTGAGGCCACTAAGGTGGGCGATCGCTATGTGCTGGAGGAAATGCGGCTCAGCGGCTATAACTTCGGCGGCGAGCAAAGCGGCCATGTGATCTTCCGGGATTTTGCCACCACCGGCGATGGGCAGCTGACCGCCTGTCAGCTTTTGAGCCTGCTGCGCAGGAGAGAAGGAAAGCTTTCTTCTCTTGCCACTTTGATGCAGCGGTTCCCCCAGACCATTGTGAACCTGAAGGTTTCTCCCGAAGGGAAGCTTGCCTTCTATACCGACCACAAGGTGCGTGCCGCCATTGACAAGGTGACGGAGACTCTGGGGAAAGACGGGCGGATCATCGTGCGTCCCTCCGGTACGGAGCCCCTGCTCCGTGTGATGGTGGAGGGCCAGGACGAAGCCCTCATTGAAAAGCTGGCAAACGATGTGGCGGAAGTGATCAAAGAGGAGCTGTGCTGATGGAAAAATTCCTGTGCGTGCTGGGTGTTTTTGATGAAGAGACCCAGCAGACGCTGAAAGAATATCAGCAGGCGCTGTTGTCGCAGGGCTTTACCGGGCGGCAGACGATGGGGATTCCCTTTCATGTGACCTTGGGGACTTTTAAGCCGGATCGCCGGGGAGAGCTTGAAGAACGGTTTCAAGACTTAGAGGCGGCTCCTGTTGCGGTGCATTTCAGTCATATAGGAATGTTTCAGGGGCAGGAGGTACTTTTCCTTGCGCCGGATGTGACCCGGGAGCTTTTGGATTTGAAGGAGTATTTTGGGCAGGAGGAAAGCTGGTGCGCCCATACTACCATGCTGATCGACCACCGGGAAAAGACCCGTAAGGCGTTTGCGATTTTGGGCGACCGGTTCCACCAGTTTCCGGGAAGGATCGTAAAAGCGGCGCTATATCAGTTTTTTCCGGCGGAAAAGCTGGCAGAAAAGAGTTTTGATAAAGGAAAGCTGAAAGATGAGAACAGCAAAATGGCAGGACTATGAATTGATCGATACGGTAGACGGGGAGCGGCTGGAACGGTGGGGAGAGATCCTGCTGATCCGGCCTGATCCGCAAATCATCTGGTCCGGAGATAAGCGGGATCCCCGCTGGCATTCGGCCCATGGGCGGTATCGCCGTTCCAGCTCCGGCGGAGGAAGCTGGGAGGAATACAAAAAGCTGCCCGACGTCTGGAAGATCGGCTGGCAGGATCTGACCTTCCGTTTAAAGCCCATGGGCTTTAAGCATACGGGAATTTTTCCCGAACAAGCGGTGAACTGGGAATTTGCCATGGAACGGATCCGCATGGCAAAGCAGGCGGACAGCAGCCGGCAGATCAAAGTACTGAACCTTTTTGGCTATACCGGTGCGGCCACCTTGGCCTGTATGCGGGCGGGAGCCGCCGTGACCCATGTGGACGCTTCCAAGGGTATGGTGCAGTGGGCAAAGGAAAACGCGGAAGCCTCCGGCCTTGCAGACCGGCCCGTGCGCTGGCTGGTGGACGACTGTGTGAAATTTGTCCAGCGGGAGCAGCGCAGGGGAAACACCTATGACGGCATTATTATGGACCCTCCCTCCTATGGGAGAGGCCCCGGCGGCGAGGTGTGGAAGCTGGAGGAGCAGCTTTATTCTCTGGTGGAAATGTGCCTGCCTATCCTTTCGGAGAACGCCCTGTTCTTTTTGCTCAATTCCTACACCACCGGCCTTTCTCCGGCGGTGATGGAATACCTGTTGGGCGTGTTGCTGCAAAAAAAGCTGGGCGGGCAGGTTTCCTCTGATGAGATCGGCCTGCGGGTAACAAATACCGGTCTGGTGCTGCCCTGCGGCAGCACGGCGATTTGGGAGAGTAGTTGTTAGAAGTTAGTTGTTAGTTGTTAGAAGGGCGAAAGGCCCTGGAATACAAACTGATCGGAAGGGAAGAAAACGATAGATGGCCCTGCTGGAATTGAAGGAAGTCCGGTTTTCCTATGAGCCGGAGGCTGTGGAGCCGAAAGAGGTTCTCCATGGCGTGACACTGCAAATAGAACAGGGAGAGTTTGTGGCCCTGCTGGGGCATAACGGCTGTGGAAAATCCACTGTGGCGAAGCTTTTAAACGGTATGCTGGTTCCCGGCTCCGGTAAGGTGCTGGTAGACGGCATCGACACCGGAGAAGAAGCGCTTCAGCTTGAGGTGCGCCGCCGGGTGGGGCTGGTACAGCAGAATCCCGATAACCAGCTGGTTGCCGGTGTGGTGGAGGAGGACGTGGCCTTTGGCCCGGAAAATCTGGGGATCCCGCCGGAGGAGATCCGGAAAAGAGTGGACGAGGCCCTGCGGGCCGTGGATATGTACGAGTACCGGGAAAGCGCCCCTCACAAGCTTTCCGGCGGTCAGAAGCAGCGGGTGGCCATTGCGGGAATTATCGCCATGGAGACTGCCTGCATCGTGCTGGACGAGCCCACCGCCATGCTGGATCCCAGAGGACGCACGGAGGTCATGGAGACCATCAAACGTCTGAACCGGGAAAAGGGGATCACCATTGTGCTCATCACCCATTACATGGAGGAAGCGGTACAGGCCGGGCGCGTGGTGGTCATGGATCAGGGGGAGGTCTTGACAGACGGCTCTCCGGAAGAGGTGTTCGGCAAGGTGGAGTTCCTGAAGCGCCACGGGCTGGACGTGCCCCAGGCCACGGAGCTTGTATATCGGCTTTCCACAGCGGGAGTAAAGCTTTCCGGCGTGCCGTTGGGGGTGGAAGAATGTGTGGAGCAGTTCCGGCAGTATTGGAAAGAACAGCCTCTCGACAGCCGAGCTCAGGAGATGGAGCGCTCCGCCGCTTTTTCAGAGCCTCAGAGGGAAAGCGGAAAAGCTGTTTTGGAAACAAGGGAGCTGACTTATGAATACGGCGCGGGCACACCCTTCCGAAAAACCGCGCTGGATAAGGCATCTATTTCCATCCGCCAGGGAGAATTCCTGGGCGTGATCGGCCATACCGGCAGCGGAAAATCCACTATGATCCAGCTTTTGAACGGACTTTTGAAGCCCACTGCCGGTCAGGTGATTTTAGAGGGCCGGGATATTTGGGAGGAACCGAAAAAAATACGGGACGTGCGGTTTAAGGTAGGCATGGTGTTCCAGTACCCGGAGTATCAGCTTTTTGAAGAAACCGTGCTGAAGGATATTATGTTTGGGCCCAAAAACATGGGCCTTTCCGATGAAGAGGCCAAAGCCAGAGCCATGGAAGCCGCCCGGTTTACCGGGCTTTCTGAAGAGCTGTTGGAAAAATCTCCCTTTGAGCTTTCCGGCGGAGAAAAGCGCCGGGCCGCCATTGCCGGAGTGATCGCCATGGACCCCGACGTGCTGGTGCTGGACGAGCCCACTGCCGGGCTGGACCCCAGAGGCCGGGATGTGCTGCTGTCTCAGATCAGCCAGTATCATAAGGAGCGGCACAATACGGTACTGCTGGTTTCCCACAGCATGGAGGATATCGGCCGCACGGCAGACCGGCTGCTGGTGATGAACCGCAGCCATGTGGTGATGCTGGAGGAGACCCGCAAGGTGTTTTCTCAGGGAGAAAAGCTGGAGCAGATCGGTCTCAGGGTGCCGCAGATCACGAAGATTTTACAGGAGCTGAAAGAGATGGGCTGTCCGGTAGATCCCTCCACCCTGACGGTGGACGAGGCCTTAAAGCAGCTGCTGCCTGTCCTGAAAGGTGCAAAACCGGAGTGTGCGCAGAAAGGAGAGCTTTCCCTATGATTTCCGATATTACTCTGGGTCAATATTTCCCGGCTCCGTCTGTCATGCACCGGATGGACCCCCGTCTGAAAATATGCCTTACGGTGTTTTCAATCGTTCTTACTTTTGTTTCCGGGAATTTCTTTTCACTGGCTGCAGTGGTGCTGTACATTTTCCTGGGGATAGCCCTTTCCAAAATACCGCCGAAAATGTATCTGAAAAGCCTGAAGCCCATTTTGATCCTGCTGGTGTTTACCGCAGTGCTGAATATTTTTTACGGCACGGGAGAACCCCTGGTGCAGTGGGGATGGCTGAAGATCACGAAGGCCGGTATTTTAAACAGCGTTTTTATCTCCCTGCGGATCGTGCTGCTGATCCTGGCAAGCTCCATTTTGACCTTTACCACTTCTCCCACACAGCTTACAGACGCCATCGAGCGGCTTTTGAAGCCCCTCGGAAAGCTGCGGGTGCCCGTTCATGAATTTGCCATGATGATGACCATTGCCCTGCGCTTTGTCCCTACGCTGTTGGAGGAAACGGAAAAGATCATGAGCGCCCAGAAGGCCAGAGGAGCCGATATGGAAAGCGGCGGTGTGATCCAGCGCATCAAGGCGCTGGTGCCGGTGCTGATTCCGCTGTTTGTTTCCGCCTTCCGCCGGGCTTATGACCTGGCCACCGCCATGGAAAGCCGCTGTTATCACGGCGGAGAGGGCCGGACAAAAATGAAGATCCTGAAATTCGGCGGAGGAGACTGGATTTCCCTCTGTTCTGCGTTTCTGGCGCTGGGAGTTTTCCTCACGCTGAACCTGCTGTTCCCAAAAGTGATTTAACCACCAAATAAAAAGCTTGTCCTTCTCTAACAACTAACAACTAACGACTAACAACTGATATGGGGGTGATCCTGTGGAATCCTTTGAAAAGGAAAAGTCCGGGCGGAATTTGCTTTTGAAGCTTTCCTATGACGGCTCCCGCTATCATGGCTGGCAGATACAGGAAAACGCCCTTACGGTGCAGGAGGTTTTCCAAAAAGCCTTAAAGGACGTGACCGGGCTTTCAGAGGAGATCAAGGCCTGCTCCCGCACGGATACCGGCGTTCACGCCAGGGAGTTTTGTGTGAGCCTGAAAACGGAAAGCCAAATCCCCCCGGAACGGCTTTTGGCCGCTTTGAACCATTATCTGCCGGGGGATATCGCGGTAAAGGACTGCCGGGAGGTTCCCATGGAGTTTCATGCCCGGTATTCCTGCAAGGGAAAGGAATACGCCTATGAGATCTGGAACCATCCGGTGCGTGAGCCCTTTCTGTTGGGGCGTGCGCTGCATTATTGGTATCCCATTGACGAAAAGCGGCTGGATCAGGCGGCAAAGCACTATATCGGTCGGCATGATTTTTCTTCCTTCTGTACGCTGGACCGCAGAGATCGGGGTGACCTGACCCGCACAGTGACGGAAGCCAGAGTGGAGCGCCGGGGCAATCTGGTGGTGTTCACGGTAGCCGCAGACGGCTTTCTCTATAATATGGTGCGTATCATGGCCGGTACCCTGCTCCGGGTGCAGCAGGGAAAGCTTTCCCCGGAGGAGATCCCCGCTGTGATCGAAGCGAAAAACCGCAAGGCCGCCGGCCCTACCGCTCCTGCCTGCGGTTTGTACTTAAATCAGGTGTTTTATTGAAAAAACGGACAAAAACCGGAAGGGAGGGAACGGTATGGCAAAGCGCAGGAAAAAAGTGGATTCCAAGGCTGATACAAGAGAGATCGTGCGTCTTAAGGACTATCAGGAAACGGAAGCCTTTTTTGAATACGATGACGAGGAAGCGGAAGCAGCCGGCGAAGCAAGGCTGAAAAAAATGCGGGTTCCAAAGGCGGTTTACCGCGTGGTGATCATTCTGATCCTGCTGATTTTGGGCCTTGCCCTGTGGATCAACCGTTCCAGCCTGACCCTGGATAATATCACAAACTGGGTGAGACTGCAATTTGTGGGAGAGGGCCGGGGAGACGGTTTCCCCGTTCCCATTACCGGTTCCTCGGTATTCGCCTCCAATTTTACCTCTTCTGGGGGAAATGCGCAGATTTTGAGTGATACCGCCCTGACCATGGTGGATTCCTCCGGAAAAACGGTGCTTTCCCTGCGGCACAGCTTAAATCAGCCTGCCATGCGTTCTGCTTATGGTCAGACATTGCTTTATAACCAGGGCAGCACAGGGTATTTGGTGCTTTCGGGTACGGAAGTAAAGCTGCGGGGAACGGCGGATCGGGAGATCCTTTCCGGCGTGGTGGCGCAGAACGGCAGGTTTGCCCTGGGGCTTCATGGTTCAGACGGAGCCTCTGAATTGAATGTCTATCAAAAGGACGGCTCTTTGCAGTACACCTATGCCTTTGCCAAGGATTATATTACGGCCATTGCCATGAACTACGATGGAGTCGAGGGCGCTTTAAGCACGGGGCGCAGTGAGAGGGGAGAAGTGCGCTCCAGGGTCAGGGGGTTTGATTTCCATCAGGCGGAGCGTCGTGCATGCTATGAAACCAGAGATAACCTGTTGATCGATGCGGCATGGACGGAAAGCGGCGACCTGTACGCCGTGGGGGATTCTGCCCTGCTGATAGCCAAATCCACCGACTATGCCTTCAGTGAATACAGTTATGACGGACGCCAGCTTACGGCGTACTGTCTGGATCAGAGCAGAGCCTTTCTGTCTATTTCCGCCTATGCTCACGCAGGGCCCTGCACCCTGCTGGTGTTCCGCGGGGGCGGCGATCCTGTGCGCGTGGAATCGCCGGAGCGCATTGTCTCCCTTTCCGTTTCCGGCGGTACGGTGGGAGCCTTAGTGAATGGTGAAGCAGTGTTTTACGATTATTCCACCGGAGTGGAGCAGGGCCGTACAGACGCCGGAAGCGATGCCAAAAGCATTGCGCTCAGCAGTGAACGGGCCGCTTATGTGCTGGGCGTCAGTGAAGTCCGCACATTGGAAATACATTGACGCATATAACGCGGCAATACAGTAAGAGTTCTGTAAGGGGAAATCCCCTTGTGAAACGAAAAGGTTTGTGATAAACTTATAGCCTACAGGTTTTTTAAGGCTTGGATTTGCCGCAAGGAGGGAAAGCGCTGTGAATATCATGTTGGATCTTGTGCTTCTCTGCGTTTTTCTGCTGTTTACCGTAGTGGGAATACGCAGAGGGGTTGTAAAATCTGCCACTCACTTTTTGGGATCGATCCTGGCGGCTTTTTTTGCTTCCGCCCTGGGCGGCGCCGCCGCTAAATGGGTATTTGACGTGATGTTTCGGGATGCTCTGGTGGAGCGGATCGGCGGCTCTCTTGCGTCTTTGGGAACGGGAAGCACCTCCGCCGCTATAAACGGGCTGCTTTCTTCCCTTCCCGATTTCATTGTCCGCGCGCTGGCAGAGGCGGGCATTACCGCCAACAGCCTGGAGGGCGTGGTTTCCACCCGGAGCGGGCAGGCGGCGGAGCTGATCGCCGATTCTCTGGCCCCGGTATTTATCAGCTTTCTCAAAGTGCTTGCAGTGATCGTGCTGTTTTGTTTGTTTATGATCGTAGTCCGTGTGCTGGCGGATATGGTAGCGGGCCTGTTTCGGCTGCCGCTGCTTCGGCAGTTAAATGGTGTTCTGGGTGGGCTGTTCGGCTTTTTGCTGGCGCTGGTTTCCGTGTGGATTCTCATTTCCGCCGTGCAGGTGTTCCTGCCGATGCTGGCAGCGGAGGCGCAGGCAGATGTGGAGATCATGCTGGATCGTTCTGTCATTGCCGGGCTTGTGATCCGCATGAATCCGCTGGGGGCTATGTTCCACTGACAGGCTTATTATTATCGATAGACAAGGGAAAAGACGGGAAAGAGGGAAAATAGAGCGATGGCTTCTGAACGTAAACCAAGAAATCAAAATTTGACCGTACCAAATGCGCTGTCCCTGCTGCGCATTGTTGTGGTTCCCTTTTTTGCTGTGGCTTTTCTGAAGGGGCATTTGATCACAGCGGCTGTCTTGCTGGCAATTTCCGGTTTATCCGACCTGTTTGACGGGCTCATCGCCCGTAAATTCAACCAGATCACAGAGCTGGGAAAAATGCTGGACCCGCTGGCAGACAAGCTTACTCAGGGCGTGGTGGCTCTGTGCCTTGCAGTAAAATTTCCGGCGATCTGTCCGGTTCTGGTAATTTTTATCTGTAAAGAGCTGGGTATGCTGTGCTGCGCGGCGGTGCTGCTGAAAAAAAGAAAACGGCCCTGTGCCGCGAAATGGTACGGCAAAGTCGCAACGGTAATGTTCTATATTTCCGTAGGCGTCATAGTAGTCATGGATGGGGTATTTGATCTTTCCGGCCCGGTGTTCAGCGGGGTTTCCTACGGCCTGCTTTTGCTGACCGCTTTTATGATGATCTATTCGGGGATCCGGTATTTTCAGATCTTTCTGGAAATACTTCATTCCAGCGATGAAAAATATGAATTGAACCTGCCTGATGAGATCCGCACAAAAACGGTGCGTGAGCCGAGAAAGAAGTAAAACTTTGCCCGATGGGAGAACCGGGGACAGGGTGCGGCAAAAAGACTGGTTTTCCGGAAAGGAGCAGCAGCATGCTGATGTGTTCGCGTTGTCATAAAAGGCCCGCTGTGGTGTTTGTTTCCCATTCCATCGATGGAAAAAACACCCAGGGCCTATGCTTTACCTGTGCTAAAGAGCTGGGGATCAAGCCGGTCAACGATATTATGGAAAAAATGGGGATCAGCGAGGAAGAACTGGAGGCCATGACCGGCCAGATGGCGGAGCTGATGGATATGGAAGGCATGGAGGACGAGGAAGATTCCTTTATGCCGGGGGGAGCAGCCACTATGCTGCCCACCGATATGATGCTGGGCGGCGCGCCCGGAGAAAACGGCGGAGCCTCTGAAGCCCAGGTGCGTGAGAAGAAGGAAAGCTACCACAAGAAAAAGCGGAAGCACATTCAAAATTATTGCACCGATCTTACGGGGAAAGCCCGGCGGGGCGAATTGGACGCCATCATCGGCAGAGAGCGGGAAATTGAGCGGGTGGTACAGATCCTTTCCCGCCGCACGAAAAACAACCCCTGCCTCATCGGTGAACCGGGCGTGGGAAAAACCGCCATTGCGGAGGGGCTTGCTTTGCGAATCGCCGCGGGGAATGTGCCTGCCCGTTTACGGGAAAAGGAGATCCAGCTTCTGGATCTGACTTCCCTGGTAGCGGGCACCCAGTTCCGGGGCCAGTTTGAAAGCCGGATCAAAGGCCTGATCGACGAGGTAAAGGCCGATGGCAATATCATTTTGTTTATTGACGAAATTCACAATCTGGTAGGCACAGGAGACGCCGAGGGCAGCATGAACGCTGCCAATATCCTGAAGCCCGCCCTTTCCCGGGGCGAAATTCAGGTGATCGGCGCCACTACTTTTGCGGAATACCGGAAATATATTGAAAAGGACGCCGCCCTGGAGCGCAGGTTCCAGCCTGTTACGGTAATAGAGCCGTCTATCAGCGAAGCGATCCAGGTGCTGCTGGGGATCAAGGGATATTATGAGGCTTACCACCGGGTCACGGTGTCGGATCAGATGATCCGCCGCATGGTAACTCTGGCGGAGCGCTATGTTACAGATCGCTATCTGCCCGATAAGGCTATCGATCTTTTGGACGAGGCCTGCGCCTGCGCGGCCCTGCGCAATAAAAAACTGGAAGAATATGATTCCGCGGAGCTGTCCCTGAAAAAGGAAAAGGCAAAAGAAGCGGAGCTTTCCGAGCAGGCGGATGGCGGGTCTGTAGATTATGAGGAGCTGGCAAAAACCCATTACCGCATTGCCACTTTGGAAGAGAACCTGAACACTTTGCGGGAAGAAGGGGCGTTCGCCGCCGTGGAGGAGCAGGACGCCGCCCATGTGATTGAGCTGTGGACGGGGATCCCCGCTGCCCGGATCGCGGAAAATGAGCTCAAGAAGCTGTTGCATCTGGAAGAGGTGCTGTCCCGGAAGATCATCGGGCAGGAGGAAGCCATCAAAGCCGTGTCCTCTGCCGTGCGCCGCAGCCGGGTACAGATCAGCCCCCGCAGACGCCCGGCCTCCTTCCTGTTTGTGGGCCCCACCGGAACGGGAAAAACCGAGCTGGTCCGGGTGCTGTCCCAGGAGCTGTTTGACAGCCCGGAAACCCTGATCCGGCTGGATATGTCCGAGTTTATGGAAAAGCATTCCGTGTCGAAAATTATTGGTTCTCCCCCCGGCTATGTGGGATATGACGAGGCGGGCCAGCTTACGGAAAAGGTGCGCAGAAGACCATACTCCGTGTTGCTGTTTGATGAAATTGAAAAAGCCCATCCCGATGTGATGAATATTCTGCTGCAAATTCTGGACGAGGGGCGCATCACCGATGCCCACGGCAGAACGGTAAATTTTGAAAACACGGTAATCGTTATGACCTCCAATGCCGGCAGTGACCGGAAGGACGGCTCTCTGGGTTTTGGGAAAACCACTGCCGATCTGAGCCGGGAAAAGGTCATGAAGGCCTTAAAGGAGTTTTTGCGGCCTGAGTTTTTAAGCCGAATCGATGAGATCGTGCTGTTCCGGCCTTTGGAGCAGACGGATTATGAAAAAATTGCCGCCTTGATGCTGGAGGAATATGTAGGCTCCCTGAAGGAAAAAGGGATCGAGCTGAAATACGAGGAAGCCGCCTGTGTCCTGCTTGCGGAAAAGTCCATTCACGGCTCCAGCGGGGCAAGAGACCTGCGGAACAATATCCGCCGCATGGTGGAGGACAAGATCGCCACCCTTCTGGTGGAACGGGGCGAAGGCGCTCTTGCCGGGATCGCGGTATCCGCGAAAGACGGCGAGATCGTCATAGAGGCTCTTTGATTCAAAAATCAGGCAGAGACAGTTTGCTTTGCGATGTTTTTTAAGCACCCGAAAGGGTGCTTTTCTCTATGCAAAAATATTTGTAAAGCGCCGTAAAAAATTTCCAAGGGATAATGCAGACAGCGCAAGAAAAAATAGAATGTATGATTTAGCGTACTGGATGTTAGATGCTTGATACTGGATGCTGGACAGTGGTGGCGCCACACTGTGGCGCAAAAAAAGAAGGGGTAGGAGTGTTGCAGTAAATTATGATTTATCCCGCAACCTCTGCCACCCACTATCATTCTAAGCCGATGGGAAAGCGGCGAAAAATCTCGGACAGTAGTGACTGGCGGGTAAGCAGATGATTGCGGAGCAATCATTTGGCCTTATTCTAACAACTAAATTCTGGAAGGACGATGATTTTTTATATGAAACGGATCGGAAAGCGTACTTTGGAGTTTACAGCGCCGCCTGCGGTGCTGAGCCATGCCGCCGTTGGCGGAAAAAAAGAAGCCCAGGGGCCTCTGGGCTCAGATTTTGACCAGACCTTTCAGGATACCAGCCTGCAAATGGACAGTTGGGAAAAGGCGGAGGCCCAGCTGCAAAAGGAAGCGGTGGCCCTGGCCATTGAAAAATCCGGCATGACGGCAGAACAGATGGATCTGATTTTCGCGGGAGACCTTTTAAACCAGTGCATTTCCTCCACCTTCGGTCTGCTGGATTTCCAAATTCCTTTTTTGGGGCAGTATGGGGCCTGCTCCACCATGGCGCAGACGCTGCTTCTTGCCTCGATCATGGTGGAAAGCGGCGCGGCGGAACGGGCTGTGGCTGTGACCAGCTCCCATTTCTGTTCGGCGGAGCGCCAGTTCCGCACGCCCCTGGAATACGGCTCTCAGCGCACCCCCACCGCCCAGTGGACCGCCACAGCTTCCGGCTGCCTGGTGATCGGCAGGGAGGGGAACATTAAAATTCGCCATGGCCTGGCGGGAAAAATCGTGGATCTGGGCGTAAAGGATCCCGCCAATATGGGGGCCGCCATGGCTCCCGCGGCGGCGGACAGCATTTATCAGTATTTGCAGGATACGGGAACGAAGCCGGAGGAGTACGACGGTATTTTTACCGGCGACCTGGGGCTGGTGGGAACGAAGCTCCTGTACCAGTCTCTGGAGGACAACGGCGTAAATATTCAAAAGGTTCACAACGACTGCGGCCTGATGCTCTATGACAGAGAGACACAGGACGTCCATGCGGGCGCCTCCGGCTGCGGATGCTCCGCTTCCGTGCTGTGCGGCCATTTGCTGAAGCGTATGGAAAGCGGAAATTTGCAAAATATTCTGTTCTGCGCCACCGGGGCGCTGATGTCCCCTACCTCCCAGCAGCAGGGGGAGGCCATTCCCGGTGTGTGCCATGTGCTGCATCTCACCACACAGTAAGATCCGGTAAAAAGATACCGCAAAGCTTTCCTCTTTGCGGTTCGTTGCCCCCCGGTAAGCAATTTCTGCATAGCAAAAACACCGCTTCTGTTTTGGAAGCGGTGTTTTGTCATACTGAGATGAAAGTCTCTATCCGGGAAGAGCTTCTCTGAACGAAAGCTTTTTGCTGTTTAAAGCAGCGTAATGTTTCCTTCTTTGCAAAGCCTGCGGGTCTCATTGTCCCACAGGGAGGCCTGCACCTCGCCAATGTGGGCTTTGCCCAAAAGCAGCATGCACAGGCGGCTTTGCCCGATGCCGCCGCCGATGGTCAGGGGCAGCTCGCCCTTTAAAAGCATCTGATGAAAGGGCAGGTTCCGCCGATTATCGCAGCCAGCTTCGGTGAGCTGTCTATCCAGAGATTCCGCGTTTACACGGATCCCCATACTG
Organism: uncultured Clostridia bacterium; assembly: GCA_947171615.1. Taxonomy (GTDB): domain Bacteria; phylum Bacillota; class Clostridia; order Oscillospirales; family Acutalibacteraceae; genus Acutalibacter. The sequence continues at coordinate 2,363 of CAMVYG010000022.1, read as the reverse complement.
CTGATCTCCAGTGCGCAGCCCAAAGGCTCGTGCCAGAACAGCAGGTCGCCGTTTAGCTCCCAGTCGTCATAGTCCGGCGCTCTGCCATCGTGGGGCTTGCCGCTTCTGAGCTTTCCGCCGATTTTTTTGATAAAGACGGTTTTATGTTCCTTTACAATGGCCTTTTCCCGCTCCTTGGAAGAAAGCTCGGGGAAACGATCCTCCAGCTCCTGGGCGGTGAGGAAGGTCACGTTCCGGCAAAGCTCCGTTTCCAGTTGGGGAAACTGCCATTGCAGCTCATCCAGCGTACCGCAGATAGCGCTGACAATGCGCCGCACGGTGTCTTCCAGATAGCCTTCGGTGCGCATTCCCTCGTCAATGACCTTTTCCCAGTCCCATTGATCCACATAAATGGAATGCAGGTTATCCAGCTCTTCATCCCGGCGAATGGCGTTCATATCCGTGACAAGGCCGTTTCCCACGTAAAAATCATAATCGTGCAGGGCCAGCCGCTTCCACTTTGCCAGAGAATGCACCACTTGGGCGTCCGCGCCCACCGCGGGCACATCAAAGCTGACGGGACGCTCCACGCCATTCAGATCATCGTTCAGGCCGGTGGCGGGGTCAACAAAAAGAGGGGCGGTGACCCGCTTTAAGTGCAGGGCGGCGCACAGCTTTACCTGAAATACATTTTTGATCAGCCCAATGGCCTTCTGGGTCTCGTAAAGGGAGAGGGCGGCCTGATAGTTTTTCGGAACGATCGTCATGGCGCTTACCTCCTTACAGCGGGAAATTTTTTCAAACAAGCCTTAGTTCCTGCCGAATTTTTCAAACTTCAGGTGACGGGGAATGAATTTCTTGATGATCTCCTGAAATTCCTCGTCCGGGTCAAATACCAGAAGGGTCTTCCCCGTCTTTTTTCCGCGAACGATCATGTACCAGGAACCCTGGCGGCTTTCGGACTGCGTGGCAAATACTCTGGTATCGAAGGAGCTGTTTTTTAGCCTCGGTTCGTTTTCCAGATAAACGCCGATGTCCTCGCAGCTGTCGCACTCAAAGGCTGTCATGCGCTTACGGGTGGAGCGGTTCAAAATTTTATCCACCGTTACATAGCCGTTGGTAAGGCTGTATTCATATTCCAGAAGCCGGGCGCTGATGAGCTTATAGCCGCCGAAGATAGCGCCCGCCATGATCAGCAGAGTCAGCGTGGGAAACTGGACAATGAGAAAGCCCACTACAAAACCGATAAAGGAGACAAGCAGGATTCCCACAAGAATAGCGACCAGAATCAGGGCGTCCTTTCCCTCGAATTTTTTCTTTACCATGCGCTCAATAAATACATCGTTCATGCTGTGTTTCCTTTCAAAAGATCAGAGTATTTAACGGAATTTTTATCAAGTATAGCACATTCCGGGAAGGGTTTCAATGAAACTTTTCCAAAATCAAAGAAAAGTCACTGAAAGTTCACTTTAACGTAAAAACAGCGGTATGAAGTTTTCCCGAAATTCAGGAAACCCCTTGAAAAAGCCTGGCTTCTATGATAAAATAAGACAAACGCTGAGAAGAAAGAAAGTAGTTTCGTGGGGCGGAAGCGGCCTTTTGCACACCCAGAGAGTTTGCGCCACCGGCTGAAAGCGCAAATGTGAGGCAGGCGAAATGAAGTTCCTTTCGGAGCGGCAGGGCTGAACCCGGTTTCCGGCGGTAGGCTTTGACGGCGCAGGCCACGTTACAGGCCGGAAGAAGGGCAGACAGCTTTTAGGAAGCGGTTTGCTGAACTTGGGTGGTACCGCGTAGTTTACACTTCGCCCCTTGATTTACCGGGGGGCGGAGTTTTTTTGTCCCCAATTTGAAACAGGAAGGACGGTTCTGAAATGAAGGAAAAGATCGAAGCACTGCAAAAACGCTTTGAACAGGAGCTTACTGAAGCTGGAAACAGCGAGGCTGTGGAAAAGCTGCGGGTGGCGTATCTGGGAAAGAAGGGTTCTGTCACCGAGCTTTTGAAGGGCTTAAAGGACGTAAGCGCCGAGCAGAAAAAAGAGCTGGGCCAGCACATTAACCTTCTGAAAAAGCAGGTGGAGGAGAAAATTGCGGGCCAGGTGGAACGGATCCGGGCCGCAGAGGAGGAACGGCTGATCGCTTCGGCGGAGCAGTATGATGTAACGCTGCCCACCGCCCTGCAGGGGGGCTCTTATCACCCCGTTACCATTATTCAGCGGCAGCTGGAAGAGATTTTTGCCTCCATGGGCTTTGTGGTAGAGGATTTTAAGGAGATCGTAACCGATTACGAGTGCTTTGAAGCGGTGAATATTCCCAAGGATCACCCGGCCAGAGACATGCAGGATACCTATTATCTGGACAATGGCCAGCTTTTGAAAACACACACC